>DHOX01000049.1 GCA_002409785.1 Prevotella sp. UBA5379
AAATAATTGATCATGAAAAAGTTAAAAAAACATATATACATAGTCTGCCTATTGGCTTTTGGACTTATTTCTTGTAATTATCTTGACGTTGTTCCTCCAGAAACCGCAGATTTTAAAGATACTATGAAAGATAGGGAGGCAACGCTTAATTTTCTTTATTCTTGTTATGCTGGTATCCCTCTTCTCTATACGGCTACAGTGGATCAATATTATAGTTCTGCAGATGAATATGCTCTTCCTCCTTTATGGGTTAAAGATGCACAGAAAGTCTCTTGGAATGAAGTTTCTCCTACAAACACAGTTGGTCCTTGGAATACCTGCTATAATAATTTAGGACAGTGTCATATTTTCCTTAAGGAACTTGATGAATTAAATCCTAATGGAGTTACAGAAGATGATAAGGTAAGGTGGAAGGCGGAAGTGAAATTTTGTGAAGCATTTTATCATTTTACTCTCCTGAATGCATACGGACCGATACCTTTAGTAACTAAATACTATAGCCAGAATACGGCTACCAGTGATTTCCCGGGCAGAAGTCCTTATGACGTATGTGTAGATTCAATCAGCAACTGGTTTGATGAGGCTGCTGAGAATCTTCCTGCTACCGTTCAGGAAGATGAACTGGGACGAGCAACTTCAACAGCTTGCAAGGCTTTAAAGGCGCGGCTTCTGGTCTATGCTGCTTCTCCACTGTGGAATGGTTCTTTCCCTTATTCGAGTTGGAAAAACAAGGATGGTCAGGAGTTGGTCAGTCATACCTATGATGCCAATAAGTGGAAACGGGCATTGGAAGCCTGCAATGATGCCATTACCTGGGCGACAACGCAAGGAGAAAGATCCCTTTTTAATTTGGCGACATCAGAGTCAATTAGAAAGAATGAAAATGTACCTTTGCCAACTATAGATAATGTAGATAGTACATTTAAGGAAAGAGTAATGCTCATGCGTTATCTTATGACAACAACAGAGGATGAAGGTAATAAAGAAATAATCTATGGAACAATTATAAATAATGCTTATGCAAATGAACAAGAGATAGGGGCAATACCACATGATGTTACGACCTATAATGGGACTCCTATTGGTGGTTGGAGTGGCATTTCTCCATATCTTTTTACTATAGAACATTTTTATACTTATAATGGAAGAGTTCCAGAATTAGATCCTAATTTTCCTGCTCCATCTGAGTGGTTTACTTCTGCTGGATTATCAAATCCTGATATTATTAAATTAAATGAGTATCGCGAACCTCGTTTTTATGCATGGCTTGGATATGATGGAGGGGAGTACAGTTCTTTAATATCAGATGGCTTTCCTTTGGTCTTATCATTAAGAGACTCAAAAAAACAAGGATATAATCCTGATTTATATAATAGGGATAATAATGTTACTGGCTATTTCTCAAAGAAATATGTACAACCTAACATTAAGTGGAGATCTTCAGATGGAGGAAGTAACATGTCTGAACCTCCTTATCCAATAATAAGATTAGCAGAATTATATCTTGATAGAGCAGAATGTTATGCTGCTTTAGGAGAAACTGAAAGTTCATTAAAGGATTTGAATATTGTGCGTAAACGTGCAGGAATACCTGATTTAACAACTGCAGATGTTAGTTCCAAAATGACATTAATGGATTGGGTACGCAATGAACGTTTCGTAGAATTATGGGGTGAAGGACAACGCTATTTTGACCTTTGTCGCTGGTGTCTGGCACCGGAATATTTGAAGGCTGGTACGAGGATGGGACTGAATGCGATGGAGAAGAAGGATCCTTCTTTCACGGAGTTTAACACTCCGACGAAGGTAAATCAGCCTTTCCAATGGTCTAACAGAATGTATCTGTTGCCTATTGCCAACAGTGAGCTCTATAGTGATCCTCAATTAGTACAGGCACCTGGATATTAAAATTAATAGAATCATGAAAAAAATATCGTATTTCATATTGGTTGTTTTGATTGGGGTCTTTGTTGCTTCATGCAGTAATTCTGAGTATAATCTGGATAACTTAGTCCCTGATCAATATCATAAGGTTGTATACTTTAAAAATGGGGGGAAGCAGAATCTATCACTTTATACCACTCAGTCCGGATATAAAGACAGTCTGGTTATTGTTAAGGCTGGCAGTGATCCGAACCTGAAGGCTGATGTGAATGTGAAGGTGTTGACCCAACAGGAAGTGGATTCTATATACAGTAATGTGGAAGGGGTGGACTATAAAGTGATCCCTTCAGATGCTTATTCCTTCGATGAGGGGCAGGAACTGGCATTTGATAAGGGCGTAACCGGGAAATATTATCCGGTAACTATTGATCCGGTAAAGATCTATCAGCAGATCAAGGCAAATCCTGACGCAAAGTTTGTCCTTCCATTACAATTGAAGAGCAAGTCGGATAGCATTAATTCTACTTTGGACCAGACTTTTATTATCTTTGATGTCAAAAGTCCGCTTGTCGCTTTTCAGAACCAGGTTCAGAATGAGATGATGATCTATAAATCATTGAATATCAATGTCCCGATAAATCTGACAAATAGTGATATGAATAAATGGGATATTAACTGTACTTTGGACCAGACAGAAAATGCACAACTTGTTTCAAGTTATAATGCATCACATAATACTTCTTATGAGGTGTTGCCAGAGAATGCTTATCAAATCAAGAACTTGAATATTGCGCAAGGTACATTCCTGGATACGGCAACGGTTTCTGTTGACAGGGCATATCTGCAAAATGACCATACCTATCTCTTACCCTTAAAACTTTCCGGCATGTCTCTCGGAGATCAGGTAGAGATAGATTCAACAGTAAATTATATCGTGTTGTCAAATCCTACATACGCTATTGTCAACCCGGACCGGAGCTCGTGGAAAGTCCTTTTCTGTAATAATGATAATAAGATGTCGGGGAGCAATTCGGACAATTCCGGCCCATACGCATTGCTTGATGGAAATGTCTATACTTACTGGCACTCTAATTATAGTACGGGTTATGCTTCCAGTTACCAGGCCTCAGGGCATAAACTGGGAGATGATTATGCCTATAATTTTAATGACTATAATGCTTTTTATGCAAAAAGGAAAACTAGTCAGACCGTAATCGTTCTGGATATGCAGACGGTCAAGCATCTGGTAGGTGTGGGAGTTACTCAGCGGCAAAACACGAATTACAGTGACTTCAAATCTTGTGATGTCTATGTCTCCAATGATGATGCTTTTAAGTTCAAGCCTTTGGACCAGGGTGGAACATTGGATGACTATAATAATGTAGCCTCAAATAATTGGGATAAACTCTGCTCGGTAAATAATGTCCCACATCAGAATGCGACTTACTGGCAGAAGACGGACTGGCAGACCATCCAAAATGGAGGTGTAAAAGGACGGTTCGTGAAAATCAAGTTTACGGATTCATGGCGTACGGATGTGTTGAATATGGCTGAATTCCAGGTACAGGAACTGTTGAGTATCAATGGAAATCCAGTAAAATAAAGACGTGGTACATCCCGGTAAGGCGTGATCATGATTGTGCCTGATCCGGGATCTTTCATTTTAATGATTTATATAAAAACGATGAAGAAAATCAATTTCTCTTGCTTGTTATTCCTGTTAGGATTTTCGGTCTTGTATGGGTGCAATTCAGCTAACTCATCTCCGGACAACTCAGCAACAGACTTGAAGGTACACCTGACTCCCTCTGAAGTTTGTATAGGGAAGACAGATCAGGCTAATGCGGATGATTCTGTGGTAACCAATATCGTCTGGGATGGACTTTCGGGCTATACTTATTCCCTGGCTTTATCCAATACCAAGAATACCAGTTCAGAAAGTCTGCCGGGGGAGATAAAAGCACTGAAGGATGAACAGGAGTCCGTGAGCCTTTCAAACCGTCAGATATGGGCTGGACTTTCGCAAATGGATTTGAAGAAGGACACGATGGCCCTTCTGAACGTTACGGTAAAAGGGATTAAGGGGGAGTCAAGTATCCAGGTATCAAAGTCTCTGGAGGTTCATTATAAAAACACTTATTCCCTGGCTCCGCTGTCAGGTGACAGCGTCCGTATTGCCAGTTACAATCTTCTGTTTGAGAAAACGGTCCCCAGTGTGGATGCACAGAAATGGGCAGCCCGCCGGATACAGGTGGAACGGCTTTTCAAGGCGTGTCATCTGGATGTTGTCGGTACACAGGAGGCTCTGACCAGACAGGTGAACGATCTCCTTACCGCTTTGCCTGACTATGCACGTTTGGGTACGGACTTATGGGGGTCCTTCAGCGCCACGAATGAGAATGAGGCCCTGTTTTATAACAAAAAGCGCTTGGACGTACTTGACAGCGGCGAGTTCTGGTATTCGACGACTCCCGATAAGGCGGGATCGTACAGTTGGGAAGCAACTTATCCCCGGATGTGCATCTGGGGGAAGTTCGAGGAAAAGTCTACGGGGAAAATATTCTATGTTTTTAATTCACATTTCCATGTAGATTTTCCTCAGTCCCGGCTGGAATCAGCTAAACTCCTGTTGACATACGTCATCAAGCGTGCTTCTGAGGGCTATCCGGTGGTATGTATGGGAGATTTTAATTCTGACGATAGTTCAGAAGCATTGCAGGTACTTCTGAAGAGCGGATTCCTCGTTGATTCGAAAAACTTGGCGACCTCACATTCTGGTTGCGACGGCACTTATCATGGTTTTGATCTTACGAAAGTCCCGACGGCTACGATTGACCATATCTTTGTAACGAAGGATATTGGCGTGGGGCCTTATCATGTCGTGGATGAAGAGTTGCAGACCGGAAAGTTCGGATCGGATCATTTACCGGTAATTACAGACATAAAACTACCGTAAAGGAATTGATTCCATAATTTTTATAAAAAATAGCATATTTTCTATTGCACTGAATGTAAAAAATAGTATTTTTGCAGATGGGAAACTTAATCGCCTTGATTAATAAGAACTTATATATCATCTATCTTAACTTGTAATAACAATTTGATTAATACTAGAAGAATGAAGAAAATTTTTGTTTTAGTGAGCTTTTTATGTTGCCTGACCTTATCTGCTATGGGACAGACCACGGAAAAGTTAGGTGCAACCCCTGCAATGGGATGGAACAGTTGGAACAAGTTCAACTGCCAGATCAACCAGCAATTGATCCATGAGATCATTGACGCCATGGTCTCTACTGGCTTGAAAGATGCCGGCTATCAGTATGTCAATCTGGATGATGCCTGGCATGGACCTCGTGATGAGAATGGTTTTATCCAGCCGGATGCCAAACGGTTCAGTTCAGGTATCAAGGCGTTGTCTGATTATGCTCATTCAAAGGGCTTGAAATTCGGCATTTATACTTGTGCCGGAAGTAAGACCTGTGCCAATTATCCCGGTAGTCTGGGACACGAATACCAGGATGCGCTGCAATATGCCAGATGGGGTGTTGACTATATCAAGGAAGACTGGTGCAATACGGAAAATATAAATGCCAAGGGTGCTTACAGGGTAATGGCAGATGCCATCCAGCAGACAGGCAGGCCGATGTATTTCAGCCTGTGTGAATGGGGGACAAACAAACCCTGGCTGTGGGCAGGCAAATTTGCTCAATCGTGGAGAACTACGGGTGATATCCAGAATAATTTCAAGAGTGTGCTAAGTATCCTTGACCAGCAGCAAGGGCTGAGGAAATATGCAGGACCGGGTCATTGGAATGATCCTGATATGCTCGAAGTGGGCAATGGTATGCCGGTCAATGAAGACCGGGCTCATTTCTCTATGTGGTGCATGCTCGCTGCTCCTCTTATCCTGGGTAATGATATTCGTCACATGAGCAAGGAGACGGCAGGAATTCTTATGAACAAAGATGTGATTGCCGTAGACCAGGATAAACTGGGTGTTGAAGGATTGAGGTATGCTACGGATAATGATCTGGAATTCTGGTTCAAGCCTTTGGAAGGCGGTGACTGGGCTTTCTGTATCCTGAACAGGGGTACGGCACCTGTCAAGTATGTCCTCAACTGGCAGAAATTCAATTTTACGGATGACTTGAGCAAGCGTGCTACTAATTTTGACCAGATGGTTTATTCTATCCGGAATCTGTGGACCAAGAAAAATGAGGGAACTTCGAAAAGAACAAAGAAGGTGATCATTCCTGGGCATGATGTGGTGATGTACAGGCTTACACCTAAGAAATAAATAACAGGAAAATGGAAGAGAGACTTTCTGATAGGATCTCTTCCATTTTTTGTTTTTGATAGGGAATAGAAGAAATTGTGTGATCTTAAGGTTTCGTATGTCCTGTGGACCTTATCAGTGAACCTTGTTCAGATATATGGAATAGATGATAAGAAAGAGCAGGATCAGTTTCTTCAGGTAACAGAGTGTACAATAAATATGATTTTCTACTGTGCGTTTGCTGATATGCAGTTCGCGGGCAATTTCTTCATTTGAAAGCCCGTCTATGCGACTCATCAAGAATATTTTTTTCCGTTTTTCAGGCATCTGGTCGATCGCACCTCTTATATATTCCAGTAAACTTTTTGCCAGAATCTCATCTTCAGAGGAATAATCTTCCTGAGGCGGGATATGTTCGATGGACTCTGTACTATGGTATACTTCTTTTCTCAAATAATGGAAGGCGGCATGTTTAGCCATCGTGAAAAGATAGGAATCAAAATTCTGAATATGAGCCAGAGATGTCCGACTCCTCCATAGTTGTACAAATAGGTCTTGAGAGATATTTTCCGAGTCTTCCTTCTGATGAATAATTCCATTAATAAATAATTGAACCTTAGGGTAATAATGCAGGAACACTTGATCAAAAGATTTCTGATCACCTTCCTGGATTTTAGTTATGAGAATCTGATCTATTATCATATAGGGGAAATCTTGTAAAGAAGACATTAGGTTGTTTCTGGTAACTCCTGTTGTTCTTCAGAGTCGGATATGAGTGTTTATCGGATAACAAGGGAGTCAACGATATCAGTAGTTGATAATCAATGATACGTATGAAAGAGACAATTTTCATCCTACAAAAATAATCAATTTTCATGAAAAGAAGAAGTTCTTGATGGTTAAAACTGATAAATACGTATCTTATTTTATCAATGTATCAGGTTTGTGATGTAAATGAATTTATTTTGCAATAACAGAAGGAGTTCTGGGCTTTCAGAGGATCAAACGATATGGTGTTTATATAGACAAGAACACAAAGAGAGTTCTCGTAAAACTTCTTTGTGTTCTCGCCGGATGAGAGAGGATTTAAATATCAACCTTTCTTATCAGGATATTCATCTTATCGGGTAGCAGAGCTGCAGGGACGAAGAAAGATGAAGTTGCCTGTTTGTTGTTTTTATAGCCATTTATGGAAATGGCGCATATAGAGTTTCTTGACGAATTGAATGGTCAGACAATAAGCCAGCAGGACTCCGAAAAGCCAGGGGTAGTAGTTGAGTGGCATCGGTCCGAAGCCCAGGGAATGTCCGACGGGGGTATAGGGGATTCCGATCCCCACGGCCATGATGATCATTGTCAGCAGGGTGACAGGCCAGGTGGCACGGCTTTGCAGGAAGGGGATCTTCGGCGTGCGGATCATGTGTACGATCAAAGTCTGGGAAAGCAGACCTTCAATGAACCATCCACTTTGGAAAAAGCTTTGTTGAGCTTGACTTTGGTATCCGAACAGAAACCATAGGATCAGGAATGTCGTGATGTCAAAAATAGAACTGATAGGGCCTATGCAGATCATGAACTTACTCAGATCCGAGGCATCCCAGATCCGGGGTTTGCGCAGATATTCCGGATCCATCCGGTCGAATGGAATGGCCGTTTGCGAAAGGTCATACAGAAAATTCTGGATAAGAACCTGGACCGGCAGCATCGGCAGGAATGGCAGGAAGGCACTGGCAGCCATCACACTGAACATATTACCGAAGTTGGAACTGGCAGTCATCTTGATGTATTTGATGATGTTCCCAAAGGTCTTCCTTCCTTCGAGTACGCCGGATTCCAATACCAGCAGGTCTTTCTTGAGCAGAATGATGTCTGCACTTTCCTTGGCGATGTCGACGGCTGAATCCACGGATATGCCAATGTCTGCCTGTCTTAAGGCTGATGCATCGTTGATGCCGTCACCCATGAACCCGACAGTATTTCCCTGACCTTGCAAGAGGCTGATAATACGAGTTTTCTGCAAGGGAGTAAGTTTTGAGAACAATTTGTATTTCTTGACAATGGGTTTTAGTTCCTCATCCTTCATTTGCTCGATCTCCATACCGGTAATGGAGAGGCGTGTATCAATACCGACCTGGCGGCCTATGTTTCTTACGATGACATCATTGTCTCCAGAAAGGATTTTTACTTCTACGCCATTTTCGTGAAGTTGCTCAATGGCTGCTGTAGCCGAAGGTTTAAGAGGATCCAGAAAGGCCAGGAAGCCTATCAGAACCATGTTGTTCTCATCTTCGACCGCAAAGTCATGGTCTTTAGTCAGAAAACTCTTCTGGGCAACGGCCAGTACGCGCATCCCTTCCTGATTGAGAGTCCGGCTGATCTTTTCAGCTCTTTCTTTCCGTTCTGGTTCAAAAGGGAAAATCTTTCCTTTGATTTCTTCGTATGAGCAGATGGACAGCATTTCTTCTACCGCACCTTTTGTGATGATCTGCCGCTTGCCCTTCCTGTCCTCGATGACGACAGACATCCGCCGCCGCTGGAAGTCGAAAGGGATTTCATCTACTTTGGTGTATTCATCCTTGACGTTTTCCATCCCCAGCTCCTTGACGTGTGACAGGATGGCCTGGTCCATGAGGTTTTTCAGTCCGGTCTGGAAATAACTGTTGTAATAGGCATGCCGCAAGACCTGCTTGTCTTCATCTTCCTGTCCGTCAGCTTTCAGGTAACGTTCCAGGACAATATGATCACAAGTAAGGGTGCCGGTCTTATCAGTACATAAGATGTGCATGGCACCAAAATTCTGTATGGCATTCAGGTCTTTGACAATTGTCTTTTTCTTTGACATGGCGATTGCACCTTTAGCCAGGTTGCCCGTAACGATCATTGGCAGCATGGCTGGGGTCAGACCTACGGCTACGGATACAGCAAACAGAAAAGCCTGAAGCCAGTCTCCTTTCGTGAAACCATTGACGAGAAATACAAACGGGATCATAAACAGCATGAATCGGATGAGCAGGAAACTTACTTTGCTGATACCTTTATCAAAGGCGGTGGTAACCCGTGTGCCCGTGATCGTCTTGGCGATCGTTCCCATATAACTGTGGCTCCCGGTCTCGAAGACAATCCCCCTGGCAGTCCCGCTGATGACATTAGAACCCATAAAACAGATATTTTTCAATTCCAGCACATTACCTGACTTGGAATCGCTTTCCTCAGGGACAGAGATCTTCTCGACAGGTTCTGATTCTCCTGTCAGCGAGGACTGACCCACGAAAAGATCCTTTGATTCGATGATGCGCATGTCAGCCGGAATCATGTCTCCCGCAGCTACCCGTACAAGGTCACCGGGGACAAGTTCGCAGATGTCAATTTCTTCTTCCTTTTCTCCGGAACGAAGTACACTGCAGGTGTTGGTCACCATTTTCATCAGTCCATTGGTGGCAAGTCTGGCCTTGGTCTCCTGCCAGAACCTCAGAATGGCACTGATGATGATGATTCCGGATATGATAATGACTGAAGTCCAGTTCTTCTTCCCTGGAGGGGCCAGCAGGACATCGAGGATAAAGGATATCACAGTCAATGCAGCCAGTATGCCTGTAAAGGGATTGACGAAAGAAGAGAGGAACAGCAGGATGGGGTTCTTCCGGTGTTCATGGACGATGTCGTTTGGACCATATTGTCGGTTCCGGTCTTTGATTTCATCAGAATCCAGACCCTCTGGGGTAGTCTTGAAATAAGAATAGATGTTGTCAAGTGGTTGTCTGGCAGCCTCGAATACCTTACCGGTATCAAATACATACCGGGATGTGATTTTCTTTCTCCACATAATTTTCCCTCCTGTTTAATCGTTGATAGTTCTTTTTACCGCTGCAAAAGTAAAACTATCCTTCAGTAGACAAAGTTAGAAGAGAATTAAACTTCTATTAGAATCTTATTAGAGGGACGGGCTGGGAATATGGGGCAGGGTGACAATATAGGTTGTTCCTTCCCCCTTCAGGGAATTGATTTCTATGGTCCCCTTGTGCAGTTGTATGATTTTAAAGCACAGGGCCATACCGATGCCATGCCCGGAAGTATAGTCTTGGTTCTCTCCCCGGTAGAAAGGCCTGAAAATCTCTTTCTGGTCCTTTTCCGAGATACCGATACCATTGTCTGTGAACCGCAGGATAGATTCCTTTTCCCAGTAAGAGATATGGACGGAAGAGGTATGGTCAGGGGAGAACTTGCAATTGTTTTCTATTAAGTTGATGAAAGCTGTGGTCAGCAGATAGCTGTTGCCTGAAACTGTCAGGACTGAATCATCTTCAGCTTCATTCTCGAAGATGAGTTCCACATTATAATCTGGATTCGCCTTGAGCACCGTTTCCCTGGCATCAAGGAGAAGTTCATCCAGCCGGATGTCCTTCATCTTGATTTGCTCGGGCAAATAATCTGCTTTGGCAAGGTTCAGTAATCCGGTAATCAACTTGACCACATGATGGGCATCTTGCAGGGACCGGTGGATTGCTTCTTCATATTCTGCTGAGGACCTTTTCTTGAATACTGCCAGCTCCAGTTCTGCAATTAATGCTGCCATCGGTGTACGGAGCTCATGGGAGACATTGCTGACGAACATCTTCTGGGACTGGAATGCTTTTTCCAGTCGGTCAAGCAACCGGTTGAACGCAATGCTGAGTTCTCCTACTTCATCATGACTGTCTTTTACCGGGAGTCTCTTACTGATGTCCTTGGCAGTGATCTTTTCTGCTTCTTCAGATAATGCTTTGACAGGTGCAAATGCGAGGAGTGCCAGAATATAGCCTGCCAGGGCCAGGAGTGAGATCCCGATGATGGAAAACCAGATCAGCAGGTTCCTTAGGGCAAGCATATTGGCCATACCATACTGGTCATAGGCTGCTGCGGTAACGATATACTGCTTGCCGTGGAAATGATAAGTGATGCCTACAGCCTGATATTTGCCCACCCTGAAATGAATCCTTTTCTCTCGAAGGATCATCTGCATCATCGTGGGAGTCTCTTTGATAATGTCACTCTGCAACTCATCATGGTATAACATGTGAAAAGGGGGTTGGTATACGACCACCTCAACTTCATTGATAAAATTCTTGTTGCTTATGTAAATGGAGTGCATGATCGCTGGGTTGATCTTGCCATTCAGAAACAGATGGGCTTTGGTGATAGCCTCCTGTTCGAGACTTCGGTAAAAAGTCTGGCTGCGTGTCCGGGCACTGACATAATAGACCGAGACCATCGCTGCCAGAAAAAGGAGGGCCGTGATGGCGGTATATTCCAGAGTGAGCTTTAATTTGATCTTCATGGCTTGTCTGTAAAGATAAAACCGAATCCTGTACGGGTATGTATGAGTTTTGTGCTGAAATCCCGGTCAATCTTTTTCCTCAGGTAATTGATATAGACGTCAATGAAGTTCGTACCTGTATCAAAATGAGTGTGCCACACTTTATCTGCAATCTCCGAGCGACTCAGTACCCGGTCTGCATTTTTCACCATATATAATAGCAGATAATATTCTTTGGGAGAAAGTTGGATCTCTGTCCCGCTTCGTGTTACCTTTTTTGTGCTCAGATGGATGGTAAGGTCAGCATAGTGGAGTTCTTCAGGCTGTTTCATTCTTTCATCCGTATTCCGGTGTTTCAGCAAGACCTTGATGCGAGCGTTGAGTTCCCTGAAATCAAAAGGCTTGACCATGTAGTCATCAGCACCCACGTCAAACCCTTCGAGTTTGTCGTCCGTGGACCCTAAGGCTGTAAGGATAAGGATGGGGATTTGTGGGACCAGGGCGCGGATCTGACGGCAAAGGTCAAATCCACTCATACCTGGAAGGATAATGTCGGAAATGACCAGATTGAATTTGTTCTCCCTGAAGAGACGCAGTCCCGTCAGTCCGTCATAGGCAACCGTTGCCTGATATCCGCTTTCTTCCAGTCCCTGTTTCAAGAGCCAGGCTACACGCTGCTCGTCTTCTATGACCAGTATAGATTCCATAGATATTTATTTTTCAGAAAAGCAAATCCGGTGTAAAAATACGTTTTTTCATTCTCTTATGCCATGCCTTATGATTAGAGGCTGATCAGAATTCCTGGCATCTTCCTTGATTAATCATGGGCACAAAGATAGTACTTTTTTGCAGACTTCTTTTATCTTTCATCAAAAAATGACTTCCTTTTTTCAGTTGCAGATTTCAGTTGATGAATTGCCGGTTT
>DHOX01000068.1:0-12086 GCA_002409785.1 Prevotella sp. UBA5379
ATTACGACACTTATCCGTATTTGTTTGCATTGTTAAAAGCTCTTTTCAGAGCACTTCAAAATGTTTTTTGCGGAGAGAGAGGGATTCGAACCCCCGGTACCTCGCGGTACGACGGTTTTCAAGACCGTTGTAATCGACCACTCTACCATCTCTCCTCATTGAGGATTGAACCGAACGGTTTCCTAATGCGAGTGCAAAGGTATAACTATTTTTCTGTTCTACCAAATTATGTATTCATTTTTTAGAATAAAAATGGACGTTTCAACTGTTGTCAGTGGCTGAAGGTGAAAAATCTCACCTCCTGCAGGCTGATGCCACAGTTCTTGTTGATGTCCGTAGATTTCTGAGTATAGAAAATAGTTGTATTTTTAATGTCAATGTCATGAACCATACCGGGTGCGCCATTGGCGGAGATGCCTATCCGTGCTCCACGACAAACCACATCACTGATATGAATATCTTTAAAGTCAGGTGAATAGTCATTCTTTTTTCCGTTGACCTCCGACTTTCCATGAGGATCCTCATAGTCACATTGGAAGACGATGGCCTGGTCTTTGATGTCAGTCATATAGATATGATCGATAAAAATATTCCGTGTGGGTCCGCCACGGCCTATGGCACTTTTGAAACGCAGTCCGGTGTCCGTTCCCATAAAACGGTTGTTGCGGACCACGATGTTCTTCATCCCACCCGAAACATCACTGCCTATGACAAAACCACCATGGGCATGGAAGACCACATTGTCCTGGATGTTGATATTCTCACATGGTCCCTTGGCTGCTCCACCTGCACCGGTGCCACCTTTCATGCAGATACCGTCATCACCGGCATTGATGGTGTTGTTGACAATGAGAACGTTCCTGCAGTTGCCAATATCCATCGCATCGCCGTTTTGAGCATTCCACGGGCATCTGACAGTAACACCATCTATAATAACGTTGCTGCAACTCTGCGGAACAATATGAAATTGTGGTGAGTTCATGACGGTGACGCCTTGAATCATGATGTTGCGGCAATCCTTGAACAGGATCAGCCGGTTACGCAGATGCTCCTGAATTTTAGCAGTGGAGGCGATATTGTCGAAATGTTTCAAGTTGAAAGGATACCAGGCTTGTCCGTCATCCGATACCGTTCCTCCCATCTCCAGGAGTTGCTTCCATTCCTCATCGCTCATTTTGCCCTTTTTGGCATACCTCCACCATTCGCCGTTACCGTCTATGGCCCCTTCTCCCGTAATGGAAATATTCTCCAGTCCATTACCACTGATTTCAGGAACGGTTCGGAGCTCAGGTACTCCGTTATCCATTTGCTGGTATTCTTTCTTGTCAGGGGAGAAGACGATAATTGCGTTTTTCTCCAGATGGAGGTCAATATTGCTCATCATACTGATCGGTCCTGTGAGATAGATACCGTCCGGTACTTCCAGATGGCCGCCGCCTCGTTGGCTGAGAGAAAGGATAGCTGCCCGGAAAACCTTTGTGTTCGAGGTGACTCCATCTCCACGGCCGCCGAAATCAGAAAGCGATGTCCGTGTTACCGGGATGACGGGAGCCGTCACTGCCGGCATCTGGACCGGAAGGTTCTGATAATATTTCAGGTAGCCATTGTCTGCATAGGCAGCCTCGAAGACCAAGGCAGACAGAATAAGTGCATAAATCTTTTTCATGTCGTTCAGGATTAGTTTAAAGTAGGGTATATAAATAAAAAGAGGCGGCCGCTATTAACGAACCGCCTCAGTGAAAGGAGGAGTGGTACCTCTTGGAGTTGAACCAAGGACACACGGATTTTCAGTCCGATGCTCTACCACCTGAGCTAAGGCACCCCATCTTTTTGTTTTGCGGTTGCAAAGGTAAGAAGAAAAATCCACACTGAAGAAAAGCACAGGAGAAAAATCATGCCCGTTAATGTTTATTAACAATGCGGATTTCTAGGATGGTTTCTGCATTCACTGCTGTTTGAGCGGATTCCATCCCTGAGCAGGAATGTCAAATTCATTCTGATCACGTGTCACCAGTTTGAGTCCCAGTTCTTCTTTTGTGATATAGCCGATCTGTCTGACACCTTCCATGGCGCTCACCTTTTCGTGATCCCCGATAGGGACAGTGAACAGAAGTTCATAGTCTTCGCCACCATTGAGGGCGCAGGTCGTCACGTTCATGTTCAACTCCTCTGCCATCACGGCGGTTTGATAATCTATAGGAATCTCTTTCTCATAAATCCGGCAGCCGCAATGGCTCTGCTTGCAGATATGATGCAACTCACTGCTGAGGCCGTCAGAAATATCCATCATCGCCGTCGGTCTGATGCCCGCATCCCGGAGTTTGCTGATCATGTCACCGCGGGCTTCCGGCTGAAGCTGGCGCTGGATCAGATACTCTTTGCCGGAGAAGTCCGGTTGGAAACCGTCCATGGCAGAGAGGTCAGCCCGGAGTTGGTGTTCCTTCTGAGCATCTTTCTCTTTTTCTGCTTCCTTAATCTTTCCCCTCAGATCATTGATCTGCCCATAATAGACACTGTTCTCACGTTCGAGGAGTTGGAGTCCCATATAGGCTGCCCCGAGATCCCCCGTTACGCAGACCAGATCCGTTTCATTGGCGCCATTGCGGTAGACGATGTCCTCCCTGGTGGCCTCTCCGATGCAGGTGATGCTGATGGCCAGGCCCGTATAAGAAGGGGAGGTGTCACCGCCTACGATGTCTATATTCCATTTGTCACAGGCAGCTCGGAGACCTTTGTAGAATTCTTCCAGGTCTTCCACCTTGAAGCGCTTGCCCAGGGCCACATTGACGATCATCTGTTTTGGCGTCCCGTTCATGGCAAAGATGTCACTGATATTGACCATGGCCGACTTGTAGCCCAGGTGTTGCATATCTATGTAAGTCAGGTCAAAGTGGATCCCTTCCATCAGCATATCACTGGTGACCAGTACTTCCTTGTCCGGATAGTCCAGTACGGCGCAGTCATCTCCTACACCATATAGGGTCTCTTTATTCTTTATCTTGATGTCTTTCGTGAGATGGTCAATGAGACCGAATTCTCCGAGTTCGGATATTTCCATTCGATAACAGCTAAATTAAAATATGAATTAAACGATTCTTCAAAGGCCAGGAGAGTCAGAGGTCAACTGCGTCTGATCATTTCTCTCATGATCTCTGTCATGTGTGGCTCGGCCGAGTTAGCTGCTTCCTGGACTTCCTCATGGCTGACTTGTACCGGCACATCGAAGCCGCCGAGGTCCGTGATAATGCTGACTCCAAATACTTTGATGCCGCAGTGCCGCGCCACAATGACCTCAGGCACCGTGCTCATGCCTACGGCATCTGCACCCAGGATATGGTACATCCGGTATTCATGCGGTGTCTCAAAAGTTGGTCCCTGCACCCCTATATATACCCCATGTTGTACGGGAATTCCCTTTTCTTCAGCGATCCTGTCAGCCAGGGTGATCAATTGGTGGTCATAAGCCTCATGCATATCAGGAAAACGAGCATAACCAGGAAGGTTGACGCCATGTAGAGGGTGTTCCGGAAAGAAGTTGATATGGTCAGTGATAATCATGATGTCACCCACCTTGAAGTTGGGGTTCATTCCTCCTGACGCATTACTGACAAAGAGAGTTTGTATGCCCAGTTCGTGCATGACACGTTCCGGGAAGGTGACCTCCTGCATGGTATATCCTTCGTAGTAGTGGAAACGACCGTCCATAGCCATAATATCCTTTCCGCCGAGTTTGCCGAAAATCAGTTTGCCGGCATGGCCCTGCACCGTACTGACGGGGAAGTTAGGGATGTCCGTGTAAGGGAATTCATAACTGTCAGTTATCTCTGAAGCTAATTGTCCTAGTCCGGTGCCCAGAATGATGGCTATCTTTGGATTTGTTTTCATCCTTGTCTTTAACCAGGATGCTGTTTCTTGAATTTTTTCTAACATAACTTATGATCTTTTGATTAAAATTTTCTCCTTCATCCAGCATGAAACGGATGCGGATAGGGAGGACGAAGAGATTTCTTTTCACCTCCTCGCTGAGTCCGCTGGCCCCTTGCAATCGGGCAGCATCTTTTTCAGTGGTGATAATGACCTTCGGTTCCGAAAGAGCTGCAAAAGCCTTATTGATCTTTTGAACATCCTTCAGGCTGAAATTATGGTGGTCAGAGTAGGTGAGAGGTGTGATGTCAGCAGGTTCTATCTCGGTAAGGTCCTGCATGATCTGCTTGGGAGAGGCGATGCCCGTGAGCAGGAGCACGTGCTGTCCCTGGATTGACGTCAGGGAACGTCCCTTCCGGCATCCTTTCCGGGTATCATACGGATCATTGGGCCTTTGTGTATCTGTGCCGGCATTTTCTGCCGAATGCCTGAACAGCGGCTGGAGATCACAATAGTCGAGGGTCGTGAAATAAAGTTCCTGATAAGGATAGAGGTTTAAAGCCTTTGTGAGTACCCGGAATTCCATCGGCTTGAGATCCTTCGGGCATTTTGTGACGATAACGATGTCTGCACGGTTCTTGCCACATTCCGGCTCCCGGAGTCTGCCTGCTGGCAGGAGTTTGTCATAGATGATGAGCCGGTGATAATCAATGAGGAGGATATTGATGCCGGGTTGGACGAAACGGTGCTGGAAAGCATCGTCCAGGAGAATGACATCTACGTCTTTTGTCTGTTGGTCCGACTGCAACTGTTCGATGCCTTCTCTTCGGTTCTTGTCTACAGCCACATAGAGATGATGGAATTTCCGGTACATCTGATAAGGCTCGTCACCTATCTCCGGCATTTTCGTATCTGCATCTGCCAGGATATAGCCATGACTTTTACGTTTGTAGCCTCGTGACAGGACAGCGACCTGGAAGGAGTCCTGGAGCAAACTGACCAGGTATTCCACGTGAGGTGTCTTTCCTGATCCCCCGACAGTGATATTTCCTACTGAGATGACGGGTATGTCATAGGCCCTGGCTTTCAATAGGCCAACGTCAAACAGCCAGTTCCTGAAACGTACACCTAAGCTATACAGCCAACTTAATGGTAACAGCCATTCATTGATCTTGATGAAATCTCCTTCAGTTCTCATTCCTTTCTCTATGATTAAGATTATCCTTAAGAGGGTTCATTTCAGCGTATTTGAATATTATTGATCATTCTTGCCTGCAGCAATTCCTGATGAGTGTTCAGTTCCTTCAGTAATAAGAACGGTTCATAGTAGTCACCTAGAGCTGCTTTTACGGATTCGTCAAGATTATTCCCGTGTTGGATTTCTTTCATGAACCGGTCCGTCCAGTCACCAGGTTGCGGATAGCCTTTCGTGTGATAGGTCTTCAGATGAGCGAGGCGGGCAGCTTTGGCTACTGCCACATTTGTGCCCCCGAGTTGGTCCACCAATCCTAATTTGATGGCATCCATACCCAGCCAGACGTGTCCTTGTGCGATACGTTCCACTTGTGGAATTGTCATTTTCCTTCCCTGGGCTACCCGAGAGCGGAACAGTTGGTATCCCCGGTGGATATTCCCGGCGAGTAGTCTGAGTTCTTCCGTGTCTAGAGGCCGTGCCCAGGTATCCCCGAAAATCGAATGTTTGTTGGTTTCTACCTGGTCGAAATGTAATCCGAGTTTTTTAGTACCCAGTTCGCTGAGGTCACGGAAGACGCCGAAGATGCCGATGCTCCCCGTGAGTGTGGTAGGCTGAGCCACGATCCAGTTGGCATTACAACTCATGTAATAGCCTCCGCTGGCAGCCAGATCTCCCATGGAGATCACTACCGGTTTTTTGGCTTTCAGCTCTGTTACGGCATGCCAGATCTGTTCAGAAGCGTAGGCATCGCCACCGGGTGAGTTCAGTCGGATCACCACTGCTTTCACGTCATCATCATCCTTGAGTTTCTCCAGATCCTTGCAAACTTTTGTAGAGACGATAGCATCCTGGCTGACAAAATTGCTGGCAGTATTATTGAGGACGATCTCCCCTTCTGCATAGTAGACGGCGACTTGTCCTCCGTGGTTATGCCGGTCAGCTTTGTCCATTTCTTCCGGACTTACCTGTGAAATAGTCTGATCCTTATCGAGGCCCAGTTGTTTCTTTACAACGTTCTTTACTTCATCATCATAGAGAAAGCCATCTACAAGTTTGTCTTTCTTGTAGCTCTTCGCATCAGCCAGGAGGATGAGATGGTCAGCGTAAGCATTGATGGAATCCCGGCTGATATGTCTGCTGGCCGAAATGGCATTAACGACAGTTTTCCATGTGCCATTGATGATGGCTGTTAACTGGATACGGTTCGCCTTGCTCATCCGGTCAGAGGTGTAAGCTTCCGTGGCACTCTTGTAAGCACCTACCTTGATGACCTGATAATGGATGCCGAATTTGGCAGCCAGGTCTTTGATATACATCGGTTGTGCCCCGATGCCATGGATGTCGATCATGCCAGACGGATTCAGGTAGATCTTGTCAGCCAGAGAAGCGACGTAATAAGCTCCCTGGGTATACATATCCCCGTAGGCAATGATCCATTTGCCGCTTTTCTTGAAGTCAGCCAAAGCGTTGCGCAACTCCTGCAGGGTGCCATAATTATTGATCAGTGCTCCTGTCTCAATATAAATTCCTTTGATATGAGGATCTTCCTTGGCTTTGGCGATAGATGAGAGAAGATCGTTAAGTCCGATCTGACTGGCCTCGCCTCCGGTCAGTTTGCTCAACAGGTCATTATCTACCCGCTCTTGAATCGTACCCTTTAGATTGAGCACCAGAACGGAATTGTCTGCTATTTTCTTCGGGGAATTCTCAGAGGCGATAATGCCGGCTAAACCCAATAAACCGAAGATGAAAAGAACGAGTCCGAAACCAAATATACCTGCAATGGTGGCAAGGACGTTTTTGAAGAAATCTTTCATACTATTCTTTGTCGTAAAATCCAAAAGTTGTTTGTTATCAACAAAGTTAGCAATAAAAAATGAAGAAACGAGTTTTTCTTCTGAGAAAAGTCAAAAATAAAGGTTATTTATCAAATCAAGCAAACATACTCTGAAAAAATATTGCTACCTTTGCCGGTAATCTTATACGAAAAGAAACGCAAGGAAGGAATGGCCGATGATGGCCGAACAAACAACAAAATACTTTAATCTATGAAACAAATCCTGTTATCCTGTACATTTATGCTACTGACCGTTTTGTCAGTTTCGGCAAAAGAAAAGAAAGAGTTATGGCCTGACGGCACGCCTATGGAGGCTTGGTTTTCCGATACCACCAAGGTTGATGCAGGCCGACTCGGTACCCGTTATGTCATTACGGACTATGGGGTCAGGAGTGACAGTACGATTATCCAGACCAGACAAATTCAGGCAGTGATTGATAAGGCTGCCCGGAATGGAGGAGGAGTAATTGTCATTCCTGAAGGCACCTTCCTCACGGGTTCCTTATTCTTCCGTCAGGGGACGAATCTTTATCTGGAAAGAGGCGGAAAGTTGAAGGGCAGTGACCGGATCGTTAATTACCCTATTGTCAAGACCCGTATTGAGGGACAGACCTGTTCCTATTTTGCTGCCCTTATCAATGCAGATGGACTTAATGGTTTTACGATTGCCGGAGAGGGGACGATTGACGGGAATGGCTTCAATTACTGGCAGGAATTCTGGATCCGCCGGCAGTGGAATCCGCAGTGTACGAATAAGGAAGCCTTACGTCCCCGGCTTGTCTATATCTCGAATTGTACGAATGTTACCCTTCAGGATGTCCGTCTGGTGAACAGCGCCTTCTGGACCAATCATCTCTATCGCAGTAATCATGTGCGCTATCTTCACTGCTATATCTATGCGCCGACCTCCGGTCCGGTAAAAGCTCCCAGTTCGGATGCTATTGATGTTGATTTCTGCCATGATGTCCTGATCAATGGTTGTTACATGAATGTCAATGATGATGCCGTCGTCATGAAGGGCGGTAAAGGAACATGGGCGGACAAGGACAGTACAGACGGGCCGAACCGGAATATCCTGATCGAAAACTGTCATTACGGGACAGTCCATGGCTGTCTGACTTTGGGCAGTGAGAGTATAGAAGACCATAATGTTGTCCTCAGGCACTGCTATGCTGATCATGCACAACGTGTGTTATGGCTCAAGTTACGTCCGGATACTCCCCAGCAGTATGGCTATGTGACCGTGGATGGCTTTACCGGGAAGGCCGAAGATTTCCTGGTGGTGCGTCCCTGGAGCCAGTTCTTCAAACCTGAACGGCGCGACGATATGCCCTTGAGCCGTTGTCATCATATCGTGATGAAGAATATCCGGATCAACTGTAAGAATTTCTTTGATGTCAGCACGAGCGATAAGTATCAGTTGGATCATTTTACCTTTGAGAATATTAATGTGACGGATGAAAAGAATGCCTTTGATCCGGATCTGATACCGAATTCAATCGTTAAGAAAGTGATTATCAACGGAAAGAAATTCTAAATGGCAACAGACTGATCCGTTTGGACTAAGGATCAGAATCGTGTCAATAATATATATAGGTAATGAAGAAAAGAAATATCTTATCTGGTTTCCTGCTATTGATAGCATTGTCTTCTGCTGCCCAGACCGCACGGAAGTTTGTACTGAATATCACCCCTGACGGGGCTTCCTCTTTAACTTGCTATCTGCCCGCCCATCCTTCCGGAAGGGCTGTCGTGGATTGTCCGGGAGGAGGATACACGCATCTGGCAATCGACAATGAAGGGTATCAATGGGCTGATTTCTTCAACCATCGGGGCATCAGTTATTTTGTCCTGAAATACCGTATGCCTCATGGTGATCGTACTCTTCCGATAAGTGATGCTGAACAGGCGATGAAAATGGTGCGTGATTCTTCCGCCAGATGGCAGATTGATCCTTATGATGTGGGGATCATGGGGTTTTCTGCTGGCGGCCATCTTGCTTCAACGCTCAGTACTCATGCCGGTTATGACGTACGTCCTGATTTCTCCATCCTTTTCTATCCAGTCATTACGATGGGGAAAGGCTGTCATCAGGGTTCAAGGGACAATTTCCTGGGGGAATCACCGGACGAGCGATTGGTAGAGGATTTTTCCAACGATCGCCAGGTACGTGTCCATCAGACTCCTCCTGCGGTCGTCTTCCTGGCGAATGATGACGGGGGAGTGCCTCCTGTGCAGAACGGGGTGGCTTATTATTCGGCCATGCGGAACGCTGGCAACGATTGTGCCTTGTATGTCTATCCCACTGGCGGACATGGTTTCGGATTCCGGACGACCTTTCCTTATCATGACCAGATGCTGGATGATCTGTCCTCCTGGCTCGCAACTCATCCTGTCCCTTATCGTGATGCTCTTCGTGTAGCCTGTATCGGCAATAGTATTACGGCAGGATTTGGCATTGATATGTCTTCTGAGAAAGGTTATCCTGCTGATCTGCAAAAGGATCTGGGTGCCGGGTATCTCGTGAAGAACTTCGGGGTATCTGCGCGTACACTGCTGAATAAGGGTGATTTTCCTTATATGCGTGAGCGCCAGTGGAAGGATGCCCTGGCTTTTCGCCCCCAGATAGTGATCATTGGCTTGGGAACGAATGATTCCAAGCCTGAGAACTGGCGTTATGGAAAGGATTTCAGGAAGGATATGCAACAGATGATTGATTCTTTGAAGATGCTTCCTTCACATCCTGTAATTTACCTGGCTACACCTATTCCTGCCTTTAAGCCGACATGGAATATCAATGACAGTGTAATCGTAAATGGTATCAATCCTGTTATCCGCACATTGGCTAAGAAAAACAAGTGCCGGTTGATGGATCTTCACACCGCTTATGGACCTTATGCCAAACTTCAGCAGAAAGACGGAATTCATCCTACTGCCAAAGGTGCAGAAAAATTAGCAGAGCTTGTGATGGCAGTTCTGCAGGAAAAGCGTTGATACTGATTTTTTGAATCAGTATCAATTTACTCCTCCCGTCGAAATCATCGGCAGGGGGATTTTTTATTTGAAATACTTCATCTTTACTTCCGAAGGGACTCCCCGGAGGGCCTTCTCGATCGCTTCTGGTTTAGTCTTCCCCCAATTATAGGGATAAACTACTTTAGGGCGGATGAGCAGAACGGCTTCACGTAACTGTTTAAGGGTCATTGTATAAGGTTGGTTACATGGAAGGAAGGCTATATCAATATGCTTCAGTTGCTTCATCTCCGGGATCAGTTCTGTATCTCCCGCAATGTAAACACGGAAACCATTAAAGTCGATGACATAGCCGTTTCCTATTCCCTTCTGATGAATTTTCCGGTATTTCTTCGTGATATTATAGGCCGGGACGGCATATACCGTGATGCCATTCCCCAGGATGGCTTTCTGTCCATTTGAGATGTGCATTCCACGATGATAATAGCGGTTCCAACTGCTTACATCCATGAGAATCTGTGTCTTAGAGCCATCGGTCAGTGCCAGAATCCCGGATTTGTCAAAGTGATCATCATGCTTGTGGGTTACGAGTATGTAATCGGCTTTCGGTTTATCGAAATATTCTACAATAGGGGGGACATTGCTGGCCACCGGGTCTATCTCAAATTCAAGACCATCATAGTTCATCTCAACTGAGGCGTGTTTGATGGGAGTGACAATCAGTTTCTTCCCATCTTTCATTATGTAAATATCTGCTCCTGAAGCAATCCTGTGACAGGCGTTTGTGAGAAAGACGGACAGGAATGCCAAAAGGATGAAGGATATTTGTTTCAGGCGGTGAAAATGGTCATTCATAATTATGAAAATTTTGTTGACTCTTGAGTTGTGGAAAGTCCTAGAGGAGATTCCCGTTACAAAAATAGCTAAATAATCGGTGGCCTCAAAGAATGAATCGTTAAAAAAGTGCTTCAAAGGATCTGATTTGTATCGTTTCCTTCTCCTTTTAGCTTGAGAAAGATCTGAAAATACTTACTTTTGAACAAAAAGAATAGTATTTGAACAAATTTATACGGTATGGTATTAGAAAGTTAATTATTTTTGCAGCGTTAAAGACTATTAATCTATCGTACAAGTAACTAAAAATTAAAACGTCATGAAAACTTCACCTACAAAACAAACAAAAAATGCATCGATGTTGTATCTTAGATCCATCTCATGGTATCTGTTTCGGATAAAATAGAATTCATTTTATCCTGTTAAAATGGATTTCAGTAGAAGGACAATACCTGAGATGGAGGGAAAAGGACCATTCAGATCTGTTTATTGAGCAGAACCTCTGAATAGTCTGAGCAAATGCTTAAAAGATTTCCCTTAAGTGCTAATTTTTTATTATCTTTGCACAACATATATAAAATTAAACAAACACTGTCCGCTCTCAACATGATTCCTTTTTGCCGATAACAGTCAAATAAAAAAACTAAAACAAATTCCGGAATGACCTCTTGTCTGATGACAGGTCTGAAGGTAAAGTGAATCGTATAATAATTTTGATCAATAAATAATCAGTAAGTCTATGAATTCAAGAAGTAGATTCAATTTCTATTTTCCTGTTCTGATAGCTTGTTTTGTATTCGTATGTTGTTTTATGTGCAGTAGTCCAGCATACGCGCAAACACAGGATCAGATTACAGGTACAGTTGTCGATGATCACGGCGATCCGGTCATCGGCGCCACAATTTCTGTGAACGGGAAAGCCCGTTCAGTGACCGATTTGGACGGTGACTTTAAAGTTGTTGCCAAACCGGGGATGAAACTCACGGTCTCTTATATCGGATTCAAGCCGAAGACATTTACCGCCAAGGCAGGTGGGATGAGAATTTCCCTGGCCTCAGATGTCAATCAGATCCAGGAGGTACAGGTCGTGGGCTATGGTGTACAGAAAAAGGTAACCGTGACCGGTGCCGTCTCCAGTGTCTCTGGAAATGAGTTGGCGGAGACTCCTACAGGATCCATCAATAATATGCTCGCCGGTGCCGTGACCGGTCTTTCTTCGGTGCAGGTGAGTGGTGAGCCTGGTTCTGATGCTGCTACTTTGTATATTCGTGGCAAGGGGACCTTCAACTCGTCCGGCCAGGCTCCTTTGCTGCAGGTGGATGGCGTGGAGCGTTCCTTCAATGATCTCGATCCGAATGATATTGAAAGCATTACGGTCTTGAA
>DHOX01000068.1:12360-13238 GCA_002409785.1 Prevotella sp. UBA5379
AGGCCAGAGTGTCCTTCTCAACCAACTGGAGTGTGGTTGCCCCGTCAAAACCATTGAAATTGGCTAACTCATACGAGTATGCCACCTTCCGCAACTTGCGCGACCAGTATGATTTTACGCCGACAGCCTCAAATCCAACTTTTACTCCGGTTTTCTCAGACGCTGTCGTCCAGGCTTTCAAGACGCACAGTAATCCGATCCTCTATCCAGACTTGAATTGGATCAATTTTGTACTGGACAAGTCTACGCTTCAGACCCAGCATAATATGAACATATCAGGAGGTACGAAGGACGCCCGGTATTTTATTTCCGTGGGAGCCTTTACCCAGGACGGTATGTTCCATAAGTTGACACAACCATACGATAACAATTACAGTTACCAGCGTTTTAATTATCGTGCCAACCTGGATCTGGACGTCACCTCCTCGACAACCCTTTCCATGAACCTCAGCGGCATTGTGAGCAATAAGCGTAATCCTCGCGGTTCACAGGGGCCTACCGGATTTTTCAAGGAACTCTATTACACGACTCCGTTCTCCAGTCCTGGAATCATTGACGGTAAGTATGTCGTCTTTGACGGTACTTGTAGTTGGCTGCCTTTCCAGGGAGCTACAGGTGCCAACTACTATGGTGCCGGTTATTACAAGCAGAGTGTCAATACCCTGGATGTGGATATGATCTTAAAGCAGAAACTTAATTTTATTACCGAGGGACTTTCTTTCCAGTTGAAAGGATCCTATAACAGCTCTTTCCTGTCTGATAAGGACTGTTCACAGTCGCTGCCTACTTATACTCCCGTTGTCACGATTAATACAGACGGGACTCAGAATATTGCTTATAAGATGAATGGTGCTCTGGATGTCATGCATTACTCTACC
>DHOX01000052.1:0-1750 GCA_002409785.1 Prevotella sp. UBA5379
TGCCTGGTCGGACACATTGTTCGGTGAACTGATCCTGAAACTGGTCGATGAAGGGAAAGTCGACCTGCTGAATAGTGCTAAAAGATAAAACAGGATACAAAAATGAAAAGAGGCTGGCAAGTGTCTTGCCAACCTCTTACATTATGACTATCGTAACGATTTACATTTCCCATGCACCTCGTTATGGCTTTGTCAATGATTAGATTTATTTGATGGAAGCCTGATAGATCTTGTCAATGGAGCTCTTCAGCATCTTGTCGAAGTCCCCGTCAGACTGCTTTGCATTTAAGCCTTGTAATAGGGCACGGGAGAAACTAGCGATCATTCCGTGATTCTGTGCCAGTTTTTCACATGCATCATCCTGGGTGTAACCTCCCGAGAGGGCAACTACACGTACGACACGACCGTCTGCCATCAAGTCAGAATAGAAATTGGTTACGGTAGGAATAGTAAGTTTGAAGATTACTTTCTGATCTTTACCCAGTTTCTCCAGATTCTCCTTCAGATATTTCTTCAGGAGCTCTTCGCATTTGGCCTTTTCAGGAGCGTGAATATCGACTTCCGGCTCAATGATAGGAACCAGGCCGTAAGCAATGATTCTTTTGGCAATTTCAAACTGCTGGTCTGCAATCTTCTTGATGCCGCCTTCATTGGCTTCCTTGATCACAGAGCGCATCTTCGTACCGAAGATATGGCGTTTCTGGGCTTGTTTCAGTAAGTCGTCCAGTGCAGGCATAGGTTTCATGACCTGGACGCCGTTCTCCAAAGGAGCAAGACCCTTGTCAACTTTCAGAATAGGTACCACGTGCTTTTTCTCCCACAGATAGTCAGCAGTATACATCCCGTCAATCTTGCGGTTCATCGTGTTCTCAAACAAAATGGCAGCGATAATCCTGTCACCCTTGAATGCAGGAGCCTTGATAACCCTGGTACGCATCTGATGGACGAGATCGAACATCTCCTCGTCAGTCTTCCAGGCATCTTCGTTGATACCATAATTCTTCAAAGCTTTTGGCGTGCTTCCACCACTCTGATCCAGTGCTGCAATGAATCCTTTACCGGATTTCATTTGCTCTAATTGAATTGCATTCATAATTTTCTGTTTTATATTATGTTATTTTATGCCTTCAAACAAATGTAGATAAAATATCAATAACTTATCACTTTTTTCTTGAATTTCTTCATTCGGAATGTGAAATATAGTTAATACCTATTTACTGATAATGCTCTTAACCGACTGTGTATCTATCACTTGCCGCTTTTTATGTCTTTCTCCTCCTGCTTATGCTTATTTTGCCAATCCCTGTTTGGCCACGGCCTCCTGCTTGCGCTTGATTTCTTCCGGATCACCCAGGTAGAAGTCCTTGGTAAGTTTGAGATAGTCATCAAACTCGAAGACGTAGGGAACTGCTGTGGGGATATTCAACTTACTGATATCATCGTCTGATATTCCCTTCAAGTGCTTTACAATACCACGTAAACTGTTACCGTGAGCAACGACCAGTATATTGTCTGCTTTCATTAATCGAGGGAAGATCTCACATTCCCAGTAAGGCATCACCCGTGCGATGGTGTCTTTGAGTGATTCCGTATCGGGGATATATTCCGGTGGGACAGCGGCATAACGCGCATCATGCCGTGGATTGTCCGGATTATCTTCTGACATTGCCTTGGGGGCAATATCAAAACTTCGACGCCAGATATGTACCTGCTCATTACCATATTTTTCTGCTGTCTCACTCTTGTTCAG
>DHOX01000052.1:2030-13015 GCA_002409785.1 Prevotella sp. UBA5379
GTCTTGACGGCCCTTTTTAAATAAGAGGTGTAAGCGATGTCAAAAGTATAGCCTTCTTGCTTCAGAAGTTTTCCGGCGTTTTCCGCCTCCGTTATTCCCTGGGGAGATAAATCTACGTTTGTCCAACCTGTAAACCGGTTTTCTTTGTTCCATTGGCTTTGGCCATGTCTGACTAATACGATTCTTTTCATTTCTTTGATGAATTTATGAAGTCCAACAATATTTTTATTCTGCATCAGCCAGGGAGGTGCTTCTATGGTAGTTGAGAGCCAAAGTTTAGTGTCTTCTCTGACCTTTTACAAATATAACACTAAATATTTTATCGGACTACTTTTTAGATGATTTTTAACGGTTTGACTGTTAAAAGTTATCTTTTTCCAGAGAGGGCAAGCTTGTTTAGACCGTATGGCCGTCTTATTCACTTTTCATGGGGATAATATTACCTTCAGGGTCATATTGGA
This sequence comes from Prevotella sp. UBA5379, assembly GCA_002409785.1. Classification (GTDB taxonomy): domain Bacteria; phylum Bacteroidota; class Bacteroidia; order Bacteroidales; family Bacteroidaceae; genus Prevotella. The sequence continues at coordinate 2,492 of DHOX01000052.1, forward strand.
GTGGCATGACTTTCAATGACCGTAACCAGGTCTTGTTATGGCTGGGTATGCAGTCGTGATGGAAGAGATACCATTGTCCCTGGTATTCGATGATGCAGTGGTGTGTCGTCCATCCCACAACAGGTTTAAGGATGATGCCTTTATAAGTAAAAGGCCCGTAGGGATTGTCTCCTACACCATAGCAGAGCAGGTGAGTGTCGCCAGTGCTGTAACTGAAATAGTATCTGCCTTGATATTTGTGCATCCAACTGGCTTCAAAGAAACGGTGTGGATCATCGGCTGTCAGGGGTTGCCCCTGGGCATCTGTGACTATCACGGGTCTGGGCATTTCCCCGAATTGCCGGGGATCACCGGTTAAGCGAGCCACACGGGAAGGTATAGCCTGTTCCTTACCTGAAGGGAGATGTTCGCTCTTCAATGCTTTGTTATCTTGATACCTTTGCAACTGGCCGCCCCAGAGACCACCGAAATAAACATAGATTTTCCCGTCATCGTCTTTGAACACACAGGGATCAATACTGTAACTGGCACGTATAGGGTCGGGGTCGGGATGGAACGGACCTTCCGGACGATCTGCTGTGGCTGCGCCTAAATGAAACACTCCATTATAATCCTTGGCGGAAAAGATGAGATAATACCGGCCGTCCTTTTCTACTACATCATTGTCCCACATCTGTTTTTCGGCCCATGGGACATCTTTTACATCAAGGATGACACCTTCGTCTGCAACGGGAGCAGACATAGGATTACCGTCAATGGTGAGTACATGATAGTCCTTCATCTGAAAATGCCCGCCGTCATCGTCAAAGGCAGCACCACTGTCCCAGTCATGAGAGGGATAGACATAGATTTTATGGTTAAAAACATGGGCTGCTGGGTCAGCCATGTAATCCTGCGGGAATAAATACCTTGCTTTCATGGTATATTTTATTTAAATAGTTTGATAATCTTTCTTACAATAGGCTTTGGCTGGTATTTCCGATCGAAGAGCAGGGGATAGTTGGTCCTGCCGGGTATGGGCCAGTTGTTCAGCCAACTGTTGTTGTCGGAGACGCCCCAGAGGGTCACCCGGTTGACGTGTGCAGCATATTTCCGATATAACCGGAAGAAGGCGAGGTACTGGCTGTTAAAAACTTTTTGTGCTTCCTGAGTGAGGCCTTTGGCATACGGATTCAAAGTTTGGTCATACTGGAATTCCTGGTTGATCTCAGCGCCTCCGAAATGTTTGGGATTAGGGAGCATATTGATGTCAAGTTCAGTGAATTGTACTTTTACACCGGCAGCAATAAATGCCCGAATGCTTTTTTCATATTCAGTGAGGTCGGGATAGTCATATCCGTTATGACTTTGCATCCCTACGGCATCAATACGGCAGCCTGCTGCTTTGAGTTTCTTGATAAGTTTGACCACCGTTTCCCTTTTTTGGGGATTAGACATGGAATAGTCATTATAATAGAGTTCTGCATGGGGATCTGCCTCATGGGCGAATTTGAAAGCCAGTTTGAAATACTCAGGTCCGATAGTCCTGTACCAGGGACTTTTTCGGAGAGAACCGTCGTCCAGAACAGCTTCATTGATGACATCCCATCCGAACACTTGTCCTTTGAAATGTCCTACTACGGTAGTGATGTAATCATGCATGCGCCGGACCATTTCCTCACGGCCGGGCAGTTCTCCATACTGATCCTTGAACATCCAGGGAGCTGTCTGATTGTGCCAGATCAGCACATGGCCTATGACCTTCATCCCATGATCAAGACCGAATTGTACGAGGCTGTCAGCCTGGGTCCAGCAAAACTGCCCCTTTGCGGGCTCAAGGTACATCGGCTTCATGCAGTTTTCCGCCACGATCGAATTAAATTGATTTGTGATTATTGATGTGGCTTTCGGATCTCTGCCTTCAACCTGATCAACGGTTACGGCGGTCCCGATAAGAAAGTGTTTTCCGATTACGTTCTTTAATGCCGGGATTTGTTTCTTTGCCTGAGTTGAAAGAGGCAGGAACATTAGAACGGCAAGAATACAGATAGCAATCTCTTTTAGTTTCATTTTCGTATGTATCATATTTTTCTTCATTCAGAATTTTCACAGATAAGTATTTACTTCAGATCTTGGCAGTGCCGGGATTCGATAGCTTTATTGATCTTGTCTATTTTCTCATCACTTAATTCATATTTGGAAATGATAAACATGGCGAGAATCAGAAGGATGGCCGGAATGATACAAACCAGCCATAGAATCCCCTGTTGGGCAAAAACTGTTTGTGTGGTGGCATTGTCCTTGTTAAATCCCACAAAACTCAGTACCAGACCTGGAATAACTCCTCCGAGTGCCATGCCTGCTTTGTAGAAAATGCCGGTCAGGGCATTGACGATACCTGAAATGCGGCGCCCGGTGGTATATTCGCCGTAGGAGATGACCTCCGGGACCAGAGCCCACATATAACCGGTGGCGACGATCACGCCTGTTGACTTGATAAACTGTGCGATATAAACCATCCAGATCTGATTCTTTAAGGCAGGTATGACGGAAACGATGTAGAGAACAGCCATACCGAAGATGGCGATACTCAGGAAAACATAGAACATCCGCTTTTTACCGATCTTTCTCTTGATTGCTGGGACCATCGGCATGAAGATGAAAGCAGGAATGGAACCGAGTGCCATAAAGTCAGCCATCTGGCTGCTGGTACCGTTTACGTTGTAGATCATATAGTAGGAACCTGCCGAATTTCCGATTGCGGTCATGGCAAATGCGGTAATGAAGAAGAAAGCAAGAATACGGAGAGGACGGTTTCGCATAAACTCTACCCACAGATCACTGACTTTTACATTGGCTGTTTCTTTCTTGTCCATTACTACCCGTTCACGGGTCTGGGAAAAACAGAAGATCAGTAGGATAAAACCGGCGATGGCATAGATCGCCATAGTCATAAACCAGGCATGGGCATCTGCTTTTGTGTTTGTAAGTCCATCAGGCGATATCTTCGCTACGATTTTCGGGATGCCATAGGCTACAGCCAGTCCTCCCAGGTTGGCCATGAACATCCTGACAGAGGTGAGGACTGTAATCTCGTCAGTGTCCCGTGTAAGACTGGCATTTAAGGCTCCGTAGGGAACGTTGACCAGAGTATAACACATGGACATGCCTACATAGGTGATATAGGCATAGAGGAGGGATCCGGAAAAACCGTTCCAGAAGCAGAGTATGGCAAATCCGGATAAAGGAATGCCTCCAAGGACCAGGTAGGAACGATATTTCCCCCACCGTGGGCTATGCTTATCAACGAATGTTCCCACAATAGGATCCCAGAGTACGTCCACGAGCCGTACGACAAGAAACATGACAGCAGCTGAGGCTGGGGAGAGTCCGAAGACATTGGTATAGAAAAGCAATAAATACATGCCGATAGTCTGGTAGATGAGATTCTGCGCCATATCCCCGGAGCCAAATCCGATACGTTGGATCCAGTTGAGTTTATAGAATCCCATGGATTCCCTATTTGTAGTTACCTTTGTGTCCATTCTTGTTAGATGTGATATGATTGTCGTTTTTCCGTAGTTGGGTACTTTCCTTGAATACCCTGTATACTGTAGCGTCTTTTTATTCTGCCTGAGTCTGATAAGGAGGATTATTCCCCTGGATTATTTGAGCTGCAAATTTCCCCATAACTTCATATCCCTTGGGGTTCAGATGAAGCCAGTCAAATGAATATTCTGGCCGGATTTGTTCCGGATCCTTCTCGTCACGTACTAATTGGTCGAAGTCGATAACCCCGTCGAAGGCTCCGCTAGTGCGGATCCATTGATTGACGGTCTGGCGTGCAGCTTCATGGAAGAAGGTGTACCAGCCATTGCCTTTAAATGGCGTAATGGTTGCACCATAAACTTTTATGCCTTTTGCCCGTGCTTTAATAGTCATCGTCTGGTAAGCCTCAATCAACTTATGTGAGATTTCTTCTGCATTTCCTTTACAGCAACCGATATCATTGGTCCCTTCGAAAATGATCAATCGGTCCACGCCTTTCTGATCCAGAATATCCCGGTCAAAGCGCTTCAGGGCTGGATCACTGATCCCTCCTGATATAACACAGTTGCCACCGATCCCCAGATTCAATACACCAGCATTTCCATTTAAAGCTTCTGCCATAAAGTCAGTCCAGCGGTTCTGTTTGCCGGTAGTGCTTCCGCGTCCGTCAGTGATCGAATTGCCCAGTATAGCTATTGCATGGGAGGAGGACAGCACGTTGATTTTGGACAGGTTATACCAGTGGGCAGGGGTGTCTATGACAACAAATGGTTTACCGGGTCGTATCATACCCTTGGCAATATAAGATAGGGTACGAGAGCCGCGATGAGAAGTGGCATTCTCCGGAACTTGAGAACCATAGCAGATGGTAACGGCAAGTCGTTGCAGTGGTCGTAGCTGGTAATCCAGGGCATCGGAATAGATGGCTTTTCCTGCGGGTAGGATTACAGACCGCTTGCCGTTGAACTTCAGCCATCTGGCTGTATGGGGATCAATATTGCATGAGTCCAGGGCATCGGCCAGATAGACAGCTTTTATTTCAACGGGGTGGCAGCTCTTTTCATTGGAGAGTTGTACCTCAAGGCGTGTGCCACCTAGAGAGACATGAATGATTTCCCGCAACGTAGTGTTGGCCAAGTTGGTGTTCCGGGGCATGTCTTCAACTCCTGTATATTCTACTGCCGTAGCGAAGGTTCCCACCCATTTCGGCGTTTGGGCATACAGACTTGCCTCTAAGGAGAGGAGCATGAACAATGCAATGATCTTTCTTCTCATGATATTCTTGTTTTGCAGCTGCAAATATAAACATATCTTTTTTAACAAAACATCTAATTCGTAACGGTAACGTTTCAATTTGTTTCATTCTGGTGTTTTTCATGGAGAATCTTAGGCTGGAACAGAAACATTCATTATTTTTGTGGAAATAAATCAAAAGGCCATGAGAACGTTATATCAACTTTTTTCTATCTTTTTGTTATTGTCGTGGTGGTATGTTCCGGACAGTGACGCGGCGGAACAGTTCGTGGATTTTTCAAGTGGAGATTTTCTGCTGAACCGTTCGGAGAATATGGAAATCTATGTTGACAAAAATGATCAAAAAGGAGTGAACCATGCTGCTGAGGATCTCTGTGAGGATATTTGTAAGGTGTGTGGAAGCAAGGTGACCGTATCTGAGAATCAGAGGGCTGGAATTCTTGTAGGAACATTCGGCCATTCCAGAGAAGTTGACCGGCTGTTAGGCAGAAAGGCTCTGGAGTTGAAAGGGAAGAGAGAGAAATATATCATCTGGACAGTAGGTAGCCGGCTGATCATTGCGGGCAGTGACCGTCGAGGAACCATCTACGGTATTTATGAACTCTCACGACAGGTCGGTGTCTCGCCATGGTATTACTGGGCTGACGTGCCGGTGGAGCATCATGACCATATTTATATCAGGCATGGAACCTATACTGATGGGGAGCCTGCTGTACGTTACCGGGGCATCTTTCTCAATGATGAGGCTCCTTGCCTTACCTCTTGGGTCGCCCATACGTTTCATACTCGGTATGGAGGGCATCAGTTTTATGAAAAGGTCTTTGACCTGATCCTCCGCCTGAAAGGAAACTTTCTCTGGCCGGCAATGTGGAATTATGCTTTTTATGCTGATGACCCGGAAAACAGCCGACTTGCTGATGAAATGGGCGTCATCATCGGAACTTCGCACCATGAGCCGATGGCTAGAAATCATGAAGAGTGGTCTCGGGCTCATGGCAGCTATGGCCCGTGGAATTACCGGACTAACCAGAAAAACCTGGACGAATTTTTCTGTAAGGGCATAGAACGGATAAAGGGTACGGAGGATGTCGTGACGATAGGTATGCGTGGCGATGGGGATAAGGCAATGAGTCCTCGTACAGACACGCAACTGTTAACAAAGATCATAACGGATCAGCGGAAAATCATTGCCAGCGTTACGGGTAAGCCGCCCCGTAAGATTCCTCAGGTCTGGACTTTATATAAAGAGGTGCAGGACTATTATGATAAAGGGATGCGCGTACCGGATGACGTAACGATCCTGCTGAGTGATGATAACTGGGGAGAGGTAAGGCGTGTACCTAATAGCAAGGAGCGGAAACGCTCCGGAGGATGGGGACTTTACTATCATGTGGACTATGTCGGAGCTCCTAGAAATAGCAAATGGCTCAATGTGACACCTATACAGAATATGTGGGAGCAACTTAAGTTGGCCTACGATTATGGTGTTGACCGTATGTGGGTTCTTAATGTCGGTGATCTGAAACCGATGGAATTCCCAATAGACTTCTTTATGCATCTGGCCTGGAATCCCCGGAAATATACAGCCTCGGATCTGATGTCATTTACCCGGGAATTCTGCGCACAGCAGTTTGGAGAAGATCAGGCTGATGAAGCTGCAAGGATATTGAACCTTCAGGGTAAATATTCGGGCAGAAGCACTGTGGAGATGCTGGACAGGAATACCTATAATCTGAAATCAGGGGAATGGGAGAGCGTAGCCAATCAGTATATGCGGCTGGAGACGGAAGCTTTGAGGCAGTTTATTTCTTTGAAACCAGAATACAAGGATGCTTATCGGGAACTTGTCCTTTTCCCTGTGCAGGCGGTATGCAACATTTATCAGATGTATGATGCTCAGGCCATGAACCATTATTTATATTCCATTGGTGATCCTTCATGCAATCGATGGGCCCGGAAGACGAAGGAGGCTTTTCAGCGTGACAGTCTGCTCTGCCGGCAGTACAATAAGAAGATTGCAGGGGGTAAATGGGATGGAATGATGATTCAGAAGCATATCGGATATACTGGCTGGAATGATGATTTCCCTCATGAGGTGTTACCGAAGGTTTACTATATCAAGGATACGGATCCGGCAGATTTTATTTTTAAAGATACTACTGGATATATTATCATGGAAGCTGAGCATGCACAGTATCGGAAAGATGCGTCAAAGGCTTGTTGGACTGTCATTCCTTATATGGGCCGGACGCTCAGCGGTATTTCCCTCCAGCCTTATACGGCAGCTACGGATAGTGCCTCCCTGACTTATGTGTTCTGCATGAACAGTAATGGGAAGGATTCGGCGGATGTTCATATCATTACCAAGTGTACCCTTGATTTCCTTCATAAGGGAGGGTTGACTTTTACAGTGTCTCTTGACGGTGGAACACCGGTAACCGTGAATTTCAATAAGAACCTTAATGAAGATCCGAAGAATATTTATACTTCTTATTATCCCACTGTGGCAAGAAGGGTCGTGGAAAGTATAATCAGAATGCCGGTACCGAAAACATCAGACGGTATACACATTCTGATCATCCATCCTTTGGATCCGGGTATCGTCTTTGAAAAACTGATAGTCAACTTGCATGGGTATCAGCCTCAATTTCTGTTTGGCAAAGAATCGCCTCGGATAAGAAAATAGGTCTGGTAGACTTTCTCTTTATTAAACTTGTTAATCATGTGTCCTGTCAAGAAAAACATAAAAAACAAATTGTTAATGGTTGTCTGTATGGCTTTGGTCCTTTTTGCAAAGGCTGACAGCGGACAATTATATACTTCTGACCAACTTTCGAGCAGTCTTATCAATTGTATGATACAGGATCGGAAAGGATTTATATGGATTGGAACAGATTATGGGCTGAGCCGCTTTGACGGTTATAGGTTTGTTAATTATCTTCATAATGATAAGGATGCCACATCTGTTATGGATAACACGATCTCTACCTTTCTTGTTGATAAGAGTGGCAAGTTGTGGATAGGCAGTGCAAAAGGGCTGATGAGCTATGATTATAATCATAATTATTTTCTGCGTTATCCCTTTCCTGACAGGCGGCATCCTCGGATATACTCTCTAATTGAAGATCATAAGGGGGATATTCTTATCGGAACGGCGGGCTTCGGACTTTATGCTGTTCCCAAAGATGGAAACAGGATCATAAATAAGATGGGAACAGCACGGAAAGATTCCGATATTTTCTTTACTCATATTTATGAGGATAACCGTGGAACACTATGGCAGGCCAGTCATCTGTCCACGATTAACAGATATATGAAAGATGGATGCTATCTGACGGCACAACATTTGAAATCTCTCTATGGGGCTCCAGTTGCCTTTTTCCAGTTTCATAAGGACCGGTTATTTATCGTTTGTATGTATGGCATAGAGATCTATGATTATGCAACAGGAAAACTCTGCGATGCGGGTTATGATTTTGGTCCTTATAAGGGTAATATTACTATTAATACTGCTACCTTTGACCACAGCGGTAATCTATATATCGGTACTTCTGAATGTGGAGTACTAATGGCCCGGAAAGGGAGACATGCCTTCAAGCCGTTCTTTATTCCTAATAAAAAACGATTTGATTTATCAACTTCCTATGTAACGGATCTGATGGAGGATAAGGATCATAATATCTGGATAGGCTGTTATAAGAAGGGACTGTATCTGGTGAATAATGAGCAGACCTCCTTTCATAGTTGGAGCTTTTCCGACCAGAACTATTCCATCGGCAGCAGTGTCACTTCTCTGGCTGCTGGAGATCATGGCATGACCTGGTGTACAGTGCAAAACAGTGGTATTTATTGTTTTGACAGGAAAGGAAAAATCATCAGTCATCCTGAATCACCGGCTGGAACGACCATCATTTACCGTGACCGGGAAGGAAGATTCTGGTTAGGAACGGGTAATGCTCTATACCGTTATAATCCGGCAATGGGGGCTTCTAAAAGGAAATTGACTTTTACCAGTGCGGGAATTTATTGTATAGCAGATGACGGAGACGGCCGACTTTATATTTCTGTCTATAGTAAAGGATTGTATATCTATGACAGTAATACTGGGAGCGTGAAAGTGTTGAATATGACCCAGCATCTTCCTCATGGACATTTATGCAATGATTGGATCCGTACCATGATCTTTGATCATCGTGGATTATTGTGGATCGGAACTTCTAATGGGGTATGCTGTCTGAATCCGGATAGCTATCGGTTTGATCCTTTCGGCTGGTCAAAGATCTTGACAAATATACAGGCTGATTATCTCTGTGAAGATAAAAATGGGGATATTATTATTGGTACTGATGAGGGACTCTATCTCTATTCGGTGAGGAACCGGAAAGTGAGTTTGTTCCCACATTCGGAAGTTCTTCGTAACAAGCAAATTTGTGGTATCATAAGAGACCGTGAGAATGATCTATGGATAAGTACCACAATGGGTATCTGGCAATATGTCAGAAAGAAAAACTGTTTTATCGGTCATGTCAATGGCAATGGACTGACTGCTCATGAATATGTCCAGGGAGCCGTGCTTCATTGTGCAGATGATTTTTCTGGTTTCGGCATCGCTGATGGGATAACGACTTTTTATCCTGCTGATGTCAACAGGAACAGAATGAAACTGGGGAAGGTGTATCTTACTGATTTTATCGTAGACGGCCAATCTCTGGATTGTCAGAAGGATAAGTTTAAAATACCTTATTCTCAGAATTCTTTTACATTGGAATTCTCCTTGCTGACTTATAAAAATATTGATGATATTAGTTACCAATATCGCATAAATGACGGAAAATGGCTGTCTACGCGGGAAGGTGTGAACGCTATACCTTTCAACCATCTGGAACCGGGGAAGTATGTTATTGAGGTAAGGGCCTTCAGTGACAGCCGATGTTTCTCGGCTCCTACAACGATGACCGTCATTATTGAGAATCCATGGTATAGTACTCCTCTGGCCTGGCTTGTCTATCTGGCAATTATCGGTGAACTGCTCTTCCTCTTGTTTCGTACTTATAAAAGAAAAGGAAAGGCTAAACTAGACGAACAGAAAATGCGCTTTCTTATAGATGCTACTCATGATATCCGTTCGCCGCTGACCCTTATCCTGGGACCGCTTAAAAAACTCGAGAAGCGGTTGACCGATAAGGAGGACCAGCATGATCTGAATATCATAGACCGTAATGCTCAACGCTTGCTCTTATTGGTTAACCAGATCCTGGATGAGCGGAAGATAGACAAGGAGCAGATGCATCTACAATGCCAGAAAACGGATATGGTGAATTTCGTGCAGAAAATCTGTTCTCTTTATCAGTATAATGCTAATGACAGGAAAATCAAGTTTCGTATGGTGAGTGAGCAATCTGATATTGAGGCTTGGATAGATCGAATCAACTTTGATAAAGTGGTATCTAACTTATTGTCGAATGCTTTTAAGTATACCTTTAATGGCGGGGAAATTGATGTCATCTTGAGTAAGGATGATAAGAATATGTACATGCGGGTAATGGATAATGGCCTGGGATTCAAAGAGAAAAAAACAGAAAAACTCTTTGAGCGGTTTTATGAGGGATCTAATGCGCGTAACTTGCATATAGCAGGGACAGGCATTGGACTGAATCTCTGCAGGGCTATTGTCAAAATGCACGGTGGCTCAATATCGGCGTATGATCGTACTGACGGGCAGCGTGGAGCTTGTCTTGATGT
>DHOX01000052.1:13283-34280 GCA_002409785.1 Prevotella sp. UBA5379
AGCAAGAATTTTAATGTTCTTATCGTAGATGACGATCCTGAAATAGCTGATTATATTACCAGTGAACTTGGGGAATGGTACCGTTTTGATTCTGCTTGTAATGGAAAAGAGGCTCTTAAAAAATTGCTTATGGGTGATTATGATCTGGTCATCAGCGATATTATCATGCCTGAAATGGATGGCATAGAACTCTTGAAGAATATTAAGACAAATACAAATATCAGTGATGTGCCGGTTATCCTGCTTACCTCAAAGAGTGAGGTAAGTGACCGGCTCGAAGGCTTTAAAAAGGGAGCTGATGCCTTTCTGGCTAAACCTTTCAGTATGGAAGAGCTGCATATCCTTATTGATAATCTGGTGAGTAATGTCCGTAGGTTAAAAGGTAAATTCTCTGGAGCTCAGGATCAAACTGGAAAAGTGGAGAAAGTGGAAGTCCCGGGGAATAATGATCTGCTCATGGAGCGTATTATGAAATGTGTCAACCGGAATTTAAGTAATCCTGATTTCAATGTGGAGAAACTTACTGTAGATGTCGGCATCAGCCGTGCACAACTTCACCGCAAGATGAAGGAGATTACGGGCATTTCTGCCGGAGAGTTTATCCGTAACCTTCGTATGGAGCAGGCTGCCCGGTTGATAGGGAAGGGGAATGTGAATATTACTCAGGTAGCTTATGCTGTTGGCTTTAGTAATCAGACTCATTTCTCTACTGCATTCAAAAAACATTATGGAATGACTCCTAAGGAATATTTTGAGAATCATCGTGAAAGTATTTGACAATGAAGAAATATATTCTGTTTTGTTTCTTATTGGTTTTCTGTTTTCAGGCAGATGCTGAGGATGGGCATCGGTTATGGTTGAGGTATGATCGTATCGGAACTGCTGTGGTCTCCCTGCCTCAGGAAATGTCGGCTACGTTAAACATTGCAGGAGAAGAACTCCGGAAGTACTATAAGGGTAGGAAAATATACTTGAGACATACTAAGGATGACTCAAGTGTGTTTCACTTTGAAAAAGATACTTTGTTCGCTAAGACAGATATTGGTTTTCTGTATGGAACTTATGCTTTATTGCGTGATCAGACGGTAAAAGGCTTGTCAGAGAAAAAAGAATTATGGGGGAGACCGGCCGTAAGGTATCGTGTTCTGGATCATTGGGATAATCTTGATGGGAGTGTTGAGAGAGGATATGCAGGGGAAAGTATTTTTTTCCCGCATTTTAATCCTGTGATTATCCGGGAATATGCCCGGGCAAATGCTTCGATAGGGATAAATGGTTCTGTATTGAACAATGTCAATGCTTCTCCACTGATCCTGACTATGTCGTGGCTGAAACAGGTAAAAAGCATTGCGGATATCCTCCGACCGTATGGCATTCGTGTTTATCTGTCTGTGAACTTTGGTTCGCCGAAGGTTCTTGGGGCTACTGATTCTGCGGATCCTTTGGATCAGAATGTAATCAACTGGTGGAAGGGAAAGGTGAAGGAAATTTATTCCCTCATTCCTGATTTTGGAGGTTTTCTGGTAAAAGCCAGTTCTGAGGGGCAACCTGGACCTTCTGATTATGGCAGGACTCATGCTGACGGAGCTGATATGCTGGCTGATGCCCTTGCTCCTTATGGCGGAATAGTGATATGGAGGAGTTTTGTCTATGGAGCTCATCACAAAGGTGAGGACCGGGTGATGCAAGCTGTAAGTGAATTTAAGGATCTGGATGGAAAGTTCCGTCCTAATGTCTTCCTGCAAAGTAAAAATGGACCGCTTGATTTCCAGCCTCGTGAACCGTATGCTCCGATTTTTGATCAGATGAAGCATACTCCTCAGATGGCAGAACTGCAGATTACTCAGGAGTATACTGGACAGAGCAAGCATCTGGTTTATCTGGGGACGATGTGGAAGGAATTTTTTTCCTTCGTTAACCCGGATAGTCTCGAGGGTCTTGCAGGAGTGTCTAATGTTGGGAATGATGCTAACTGGTGTGGACATCCTTTTTCACAAGCTAACTGGTATGCGTTTGGCCGGATGGCCTGGGAGGGTGAAAAAGCTGACCCGAAAAAGATTGCGCAAGAATGGCTGGCTCAGACGTTTTGTGACAGTCCTAAGTTTGTTAAGTCAATGACAGAGGTGATGATGACAAGTCGTGAGGCTTGTGTCAATTATATGATGCCACTCGGCCTGCATCATATCTTTAAATTTGATAATCATTATGGGCCGGAACCTGATGGCTTCCGTGCTGATTATCCGATAGAATGGTGCCCTGTCTATTATGATAGGGTTGACCGTCTGGGGATAGGTTTTGACCGTTCCTCTACAGGCACGGGAGCTGTAAGGCAGTATCGTGAACCTTATCGTTCGATGTATGATCATCTCAAGACTTGCCCGGAAAGGTATCTTCTCTGGTTTCACCACGTACCCTGGACTCATCGGATGAAAGATGGACTGACCTTGTGGAAAGAACTTAAGGCAAAGTATCGTGAGGGAGTAATGCAGGTGATCCGATACCGGCATACCTGGCAATCGATGAGATGCTATGTGGATCCACAACGCTGGAAACATGTAAATGAACTTTTATCTGTACAGGTGAAGAATGCAGAAGAATGGTATGATACTTGTATCCGCTATTTTGGATCCTTCGCTCGTCAGGAATCTTTTGAACCTATTGAAAAACAACTTAATACCGGTTTGCGATGAAAAGAACCTTGATGTTATTTAGTGCACTTTTCTGCACGCTTATCCTCTCTGCCGAAGTGCATTTACAGAGACAGGGTACTGCAACCCGATTGTTCGTCAACGGACAGTCCATGCTGGTGCTGGGTGGAGAACTGAGTAACAGTGCTGTTACCAATATCGCTGACATTGACAGTGTTCTGCCACGTATGCATACGTTGGGATTGAATACGGTATTCGTGCCTGTATCCTGGGACTTGACAGAGCCGGAAGAGGGACGTTTCGATTTCTCTCTTGTGGACGAGGACATCAAGGTGGCCCGTGAAAACCATCTCAAGCTTGTCTTGCTCTGGTTTGGCGCATGGAAGAACTCCATGAGCTGTTATGCTCCTTTATGGTTCAAAAAGGATACCAGACGGTTTCCTCGGGCTATCACGGAAAAAGGGAAACCTCTGGAGATCGCATCGGCTTTTTCCGTTCACGTTGAGGAGGCTGACAAGAGGGCTTTCTGCCAACTGATGCAGCATCTTGCTGGCATTGACGGTAAAGAAAGTACTGTGATAATGATCCAGGTAGAAAATGAAATTGGGATGCTGGAATCTGCACGTGACCATTCTCCTCTTGCTGAAAAAGCATTTAAAGAAGGAAAATGGAGACAGGTGACTGGAGATGTGGGAGTTGCTCCTTCTCCAGAACAGGACGAACGCTTCCAGGCATTCTATTATGCCCGGTATGTGGAGCAATTGGTGAGTGCAGGGAAGAAGATCCTGAATATTCCGATGTATGTTAATGCTGCCATGAACAGCAGGGGCAGAAAACCGGGCGAATATCCTTCTGCGGGACCGTTGGCTCACCTTATCCCGATCTGGAAGAAAGTGGCACCTGATATTGATGTTTATGCTCCTGACATCTATGACACAGGATTTAAAGACTGGGTCAAAAAGTATAAGAGACCGGATAATCCGTTTTTTACTCCGGAGACGCGGCTTGGGCTATACAGTGGTGTTCGGGCTTTATATACTTTCGGAGAGGTGGATGCTATGGGATTCAGTGCATTTGCTTTGGATCAAGCACCGGATGGGATTACCCGACAGATCAGCCAGGGCTATGCCTTGCTCCGGCAACTTTCTCCTCTTTTATTAAAGAAACAGGGGAAAGGACTTTCCTGGGGAGTACTTTTTAACCAGAAAGACTGTGAACGCATTATAATGGATAACGGAGTCGTTATTACTGCAAGGCATTATTATACGTTGCCTTGGGATCCTAGAGCTACGGACGGCAGTATCTGGCCGGAGGGGGGAGGACTGATCCTCAAATTGGATAAACAGGATTATCTGATTGCCGGGAGTGGTATTGTCATCACCTTTCAGACTTCTTCGGAGAAGGAGCAGGAAGAGAATCTAAAACGGGGCGAAGATGGGTTTGTAAGTCAGGGACATCATCCGCAAGTTCCTGATTATAAACTAGCAAAAGCTTTTTATGGCAAACGTATTGGCATCGGCTATGTGGATGAGGTAAAATTGGATAAACAGGGGGATATGCAATTTATCCGCCGTGATAACGGCGATCAGGACCATCAGGGAAGGCATGCGAGAATATCCTGTGATGATTATAAAATACTGCATGTAAGGCTTTATACATACTGAATTCAGGGTACTGAAAACATTTTATTGAATTTTCCAGAGACTGTTACCCGCACAATTACGCCACAGGATTATCTCCGGCCTATTCCGCAGGGACAACTGGATGCACTCCAGATGACGGCTGAGGAAAAGACTGCTTTCCAAAATCCTGGATATGATAATTGATTTGTGAAAAACAGACACAGGGTTAACGGATTTGTCTTGAATTGATTTAAATAAATCAATAGAGGGGAATGCTTCAAAGTGTCCCCCTCCGTTTTTGTGTAAAATATTCTGTGCTTTGAAATTTCAAATGTTTTCGTGGAGAAGAGGGAAGAATCTTATGTTAACAGGTATTAAATCCACTCTGACTTGTTTAAGGATGTCTGTTTTGTAACTTTATTTGTCTAAAATAAGCCTCTATGGATGTAAATTTATGTTTAACTTTGGCTTCTCACCTGAAACTGAAGAAATCTTAAATTAAAAATAAAATCTAAATCCTGAATGAAAGTTGCCTTTTTGAAAAAGATGTTTATGATTGCTCTTGTGTCCTCTGCTCTTTTATCTTGTAGCAGTAGTGAGGAGACTATACCACAAACGTCAAAAACGTATGATAGACATGACTTTGCCAAAGGTGCTGATGTGAGTTGGCTGACTCAGATGGAGGCTGCTGGATATAAATTTTATAATGAAAATGGTCGTGAATCGGAATGCCTGAGTTTGCTCCGGGATATGGGCGTGAATGCCATCCGGCTGAGAGTCTGGGTGAATCCGGCTAACGGGTGGTGTAATCCACAGGATGTCCTGGTGAAAGCTATCCGGGCTCAGAACCTTGGACTCCGGCTGATGATTGATTTCCATTATTCAGACACGTGGGCAGATCCGGGCAGCCAGACGGTGCCTGCAGCCTGGAAAGAGGATGGCCTGGAACAACTCAAACAGGATGTGGCGGATCATACCAAGGCGGTCTTGCAATCATTAAAGGATCACGGTGTTGACTCTGTGAAATGGGTCCAGGTCGGGAATGAGACAAGCTCAGGAATGTTGTGGCCCGTCGGTCAGGCTTCTGCAGGAAATACCGGGAATTTCTCCCAATTGGTTACGGCCGGTTATGATGCGGTCAAGAGTGTTTACCCTGCAACTAAGGTTATCATCCATATTGATGAGGGCAATAACCTGGACCGTTATACGTGGCTTTTGGACAGTATGAAGAAAGATGGTGCGAAATGGGATGTCATCGGGATGTCCCTTTATCCTGATGCTGACCACTGGAAGCAGGAAACAGAGGACTGTCTTTCAAATATCAAGACGCTTCATGAACGCTATGGATCGGAGGTGATGATCTGTGAAACTGGAGTCTCCTGGGATGCGGACTATGCCGATTCTTTTATGACCCAACTGGTGACTGGCGCTGCGGCTGTCAAGGACTGTCTCGGCGTTTTTTATTGGGAACCGGAATGCTATGGAGGATGGCAGGGGTATACGAAGGGGGCTTTTGATAATAGTGGAAAGCCGACACAGGCATTGGATGTTTTTAAAACGAAATGATGAATAAATTTGTCTGCAAGTATGTGTGAAGAGTTTAAGATAAAGTTATGGCAGGTTTCTTGAACTACTTAAAACTTTGAAATCAAGTAATTTAGATAGAATGAAGGTTAGAATACTATCAGTTTTATTACTTTTCTCTGTGTCTTGTGTGGCACAGGTGAGGAAGGTGGAAACGCTTACGGACGGCTGGCAGTTCAGTCGTGACGGAAAAGTATGGGAAACAGTAAGCATCCCGCACGACTGGGCAATTGCGGGTCCATTTGACAAGAAATGGGATTTGCAAAATGTGGCTATCGTCCAGAATGGCGAAAAAGAAAAAACGGAGAAATCGGGCCGCTCCGGGGCATTGCCCTGGATAGGCCAGGGCGTTTACAGGAGAACCTTCACGGTTCCGGCCAGGTATCAGCATGTCCTGTTACATTTTGATGGTGCTATGAGTGAACCGGAAATTGAGGTCAATGGGCATCATGCAGGCTCATGGGCTTATGGCTACAATGCCTTTCGGGTAGATGTAACCCCCTTTCTGCACCATGATGGCCGGGCTGATCATCTCGTAGTACGATTAAACAACAGGGCGGAGAGTAGCCGCTGGTATCCGGGGGGAGGACTCTATCGGCCGGTCACTCTGATCATGACGGGAAGGACTTATCTTGACCGCTGGAAAACTTTTATCCGTACTTTGAAAGCTGATTCAGCAGATGCTACCGTAGCTGCATCGGTCTTGGTTTCCGGAATTCGGAAGGGACAGAAGTATAATCTGCTTTTGGTCTTACGGGATCATCAAGGAAAGGTAATCGACAGGATGAGGAAAATGGTTGACGACAGGGGAAATGTGGATGCTCGGTTTCAGGTCAGGAAACCGAATCTCTGGTCTCCTGAAACTCCTTATTTGTATACTGTGGAAACGGGTCTTTTTCATAACGGTGTGCTGATAGATCAGCGAAGGGACCATATTGGGATCCGGACTATTTCTTTCTCCCGGGACGGTGGTTTCCGCTTGAATGGGGTGAGCAGAAAATTCAAAGGAGTTTGCCTGCATCATGATCTTGGACCTTTAGGGGCTGCCGTAAACAAGTCGGCGTTGATCAGACAGGTGAGGATCTTGAAGAATATGGGGTGTGATGCTATCCGGACGGCTCATAATATGCCTTCTACAATGCAGATGGATGTTTATGATTCCCTGGGAATGATGGTGATGGCTGAAAGTTTTGATATGTGGATCTATCCGAAATGTAAGAATGGCTACTCCCGTTTCTTCAAGGATTGGGCAGACAAGGATATTACGAATTTAGTGTTGAATCATCGTAACCACCCTTCGCTCGTCATGTATAGTATAGGGAATGAAATTCCGGAGCAGGGAAGTGCTTTGGGAGTGGAGATCACAAAACGGCTGGAGGGGATCTGCCATCGTCTTGATCCGACACGACCGGTTACTCAGGGACTGGACAGGGCTGAAGATGCCCTGAGATCAGGTTTCGCACAGGCTCTTGATGTTCCAAGCTTCAATTATCGAGTTTTTAAGTATGATAAGAATATCAGTCAGTTGCCACAGGGATTTCTTTTAGGTTCCGAGACCGCTTCTACCGTGAGTAGCCGTGGTGTATATAAGTTTCCTGTTGTCTTCTCTGATCACCTGACTTATCCTGACGGGCAATGTTCCAGCTATGATACGCAGTATTGCTCCTGGGGAAACTTGCCGGATATTGATTTCGCAGCCCAGGAGGACAAACCTTATACGATCGGGCAATTTGTCTGGTCTGGTTTTGATTACTTGGGTGAACCTACTCCCTATGATTCCTATTGGCCCTCTCGAAGCAGTTATTTTGGTATTTGTGATCTCGCAGGTTTGCCTAAAGATCGTTATTATCTTTACCGTAGTGTCTGGAATAAGAAAGAACATACCATTCATTTACTTCCTCACTGGACCTGGCCGGGGCGTGAAGGTCTGGTTACTCCGGTATATTGCTATACGGACTATGATGAGGCTGAACTTTTCGTTAACGGCAGGAGTCAGGGCAGGATCAAAAAAAATCCGAAGTCAGTGCTTGACCGTTATCGGTTGAGATGGAATCATGTCATATATGAACCTGGTGAGTTGAAAGTTGTCGTTTATGATCAAAAAGGCAGGCCTGCCGGTCAGGAAATCATCCATACGGCAGGCGCACCGGACCATCTCGTCCTGTCGCCGGACCGGGATACGCTTTCAACCAGTGGTGAGGATCTGTCTTTTATTACGGTTTCTATGGTTGACCGGGCGGGTAATGAATGCCCGGAGGATGATCGTGAACTCTATTTCCGGGTGACGGGCTCGGGTAAGTTTGAGGCGGTCTGTAATGGGGATGCTACGTCTCTGGAATCTTTTAAACGTCCGCAGATGAAACTCTTCCATGGAAAACTGGTCGTTATCGTGAGAGGCGGGAAGATCAAGGGAGTCATTCACTTGGAGGTTACTGATAGAAAGGGGATGGACGGACGGTTGTCCGTCTATACGGAATGACTGGCTGAGGAGTGGGTAGGTGATACCGGTCTAAAATGCTTTGAGCCGGTACATGAATCCTATCTCTACGCGGCTGGTATTCTGGCCTTTGAGTCCGCACTTTTTGCTGAAAGCGTGGTGGTGTCCGATGAAAGCCAGGAAGAGGCGGAGGTCCTGCTGCCTGACCGGATAATATTCCAGAGAGCCTACGTAGCCGAGGCTTTTTCTGTAGTTCCTGAACTGCTGGATATGGCTTACACTGCTCGTCTCATAGGTGCCTTTGGCGACCAGATGCCATCGTGGGGAAAATTTCCAACTGGCTTTTGTGATAAACGAGTTGTAATGGACATCGCTGAAATAGAGATTCTCGCCAGCTTCCGGATGGGCTGCAGTCAACTCGTTACTTAGATCACTGGATGCAACTTTCAACAGGTCCAGCCCTGAGGAACTGTTCATCCAGTCGAGGTACCATTCAAATTTGGGTAATTTTAATTTCTGGCCTAGTACGAACATTCGTTCATATTTATGCCTTGCTTGTGTCCGGATATTCCAGGACCATTTTGTTTCCAGTTTCCCTCTGAAAAACATTCCGTCCCAGTTGATGATGCAGATTAGTGGATTCCGGGATGCGGTAAGGGGTGTGATATTGTCGATACTGCGGCCTGTCACTTGTGCATGGGTGCCATATTCATCCTGTAATCGGTCATTATAGGCATTACATACTTGAAAGGAGAGGGTCTGGGTGGGTATAGGGCTGTAGTTGACGGCTGTACCGGACATGAATCCAACCAGATTGTTCAGCATGTCAGAAGGCTCATAGATGAAAATAGGATTTTCATCTATTTCAAAACCTCCCAACAGGAGACACATCTTTCCTGCCTCGGCACTGACCTTCTTGTTAAAGTGATAACCGATCATCATATAGTCTGTCGCTTTGGCAAAATTATCCTCTTGGCTGGCATCACTTGATCTGTTCAGGCGTTGGCGGAAGCGATAGAACAGCCGGTCTGTCAGATTACCGGTAATTTCAAATCTGAATTCCTTGTCCGCAAAATGTGAGGTCCATCCCTGGTCTGCCTTCCGATCTGCTGTGAAACTATAAGAAACATTGAAGAAAATATTGCATTTGTCATTTTTCTTCTTCAGATGGAGCAAGTCTTCGGCAAGGGATTCATAGCGGTTGTCTTCAGGGGTATTTGTACTTGCATTATTTTCCTGTGCAAACAAGGGTGCATAGCATGGGATCAGCGCCAATGCCATCAGAATAAGTTTTTTCATTGTAGATTATTTTTCTCTTACATCATTTTAAGCATTATCTGGTCTTTTCTTACCGTCCATTACTTCTGCATCACAATTTGAAAAAATGTATTTCCAGCATGGTGATCTGATAAGATAAAGTGAGCCTTCCCGTATTTTACCTTGTTGTTTAGGTGGTTGCGCCCGGAGGAAGGAGGGAGTTGCTATTGCAAAGGTACAAAGTTATTTCTGAAAAAAAGAAAAATCAGCATCGAAATTCAGAATGGCGGGCATCCCTGCTGGATCTTTCATGGAGTGGATAAGGGGGATAAAGTGTAAGGAGGAACAACTGCCAGAAAGAAAAAAGGTATCATTCATCACGAATGATACCTTCTTATGTAGGCAATAATTGCCTGTTATATGCTGTTTGAAATCAGTTCTTATTGAAGCGATGGGACTTCAACATATTTTCCGGATCAAGGGCTGCATCAAGCTCTTCTTGCTTCATGAGTCCTTTTTCCAGTACGATGTCATAGACGGATCGGTTGGTCTGTAGAGCCTCTTTGGCAACGGCCGTGCTGTTGTCATAACCGATATAAGGATTGAGAGCTGTGACAATACCGATAGAGTTCTTGACCATATTATAGCAGTGTTCCTTGTTGACGGTAATGCCATTGATACATTTCTCTATCAGGGTGTCGATGGCATTGCGCAGCCACCACAGACTTTCGAAGAGACTCTCTGCAATGACAGGCTCCATGACGTTCAGTTCCAGTTGGCCGGCTTCAGCTGCGAAGTTGACCGTGACATCGTTACCGATGACCTTGAAGCAGGTCTGGTTGGTCACTTCAGGGATGACAGGATTCACTTTACCCGGCATGATGCTGGAGCCCGGTGCCATTGGTGGCAGGTTGATCTCATTGAGTCCGCAGCGGGGACCGGAAGCCATCAGCCGCAGGTCATTGCAGATCTTGGAGAGTTTGATGGCCAGGCGTTTCAAGGCTCCGGACATACTGACGTATGCGCCGGTGTCAGGAGTGGCCTCTACCAGGTCGGATGAAGAGATAAAGGTCTCTCCGGTGAGAGAGGTCAGGTTCTCTGCACAGAGCTTAGCAAATCCTGGTACAGCATTCAAACCGGTGCCGATAGCTGTTCCTCCCATATTGATCTCATGCAGGAGTTGTATGTTACGGCTTAGGTTAAGGATCTCTTCTTCCAGGTTGTCACCGTATGCATTGAACTCTTGTCCGATCGTCATCGGCACGGCATCCTGCAACTGGGTCCGTCCCATCTTTAATACATCGGAGAATTCTTTGCCTTTTGCCTTGAAAGCACTGATGAGGTTAGTCAGACTGCTGATCAGTCCTTTATTCATACGGATCAGGGCGTAACGGATGGTCGTCGGGTAGACATCATTCGTAGACTGCCCGCAGTTTACTTGATCATGCGGATCGCAGAACTGATATTCACCCTTTTTGTGACCCATAATCTCCAGTGCACGATTAGCGATCACCTCGTTTGCATTCATGTTCACGGAGGTACCTGCTCCACCTTGCATCATATCTATTGGGAACTGATCATGCAGTTTCCCGTCAATAATTTCCCGGCAGGCGGCTTCTATGGCGGCACCTACCTTCCCCTTGACAGCATCTAAGGTGATATTGGTCTTTACAGCAGCCAATTTCACATAGGCGATAGCAATGACAAAGTCGGGATAGTCACGCATCTTCTTGCGGGAGATGTGATAGTTGTTGATGGCACGTTGTGTCTGTACGCCATAGTAAGCTTCTGCGGGGATTTGGAGTTCACCCAATAAATCAGATTCAGTTCTGAATTTCTTTTCTTCTGCCATAATTGATTGTATTTAATAATTGATAATTTAGACAATCTCCTCTTGTCTGATTCTGAAATTGCTTTCCTTTTCAGGCAAGAGGATTGAAGCATATTTCCTGAAAACTTTAAAATGCTTTAATTCTATACATGAATCCCAGTTCAATACGACTGGTATTATAATTATGCAGGTCGCATTTGTGACTGAAATCATAGTTGTGGCCTACGTAGGCAAGGAAGATTCGGAGGTCTTGTTTCTTGATCGGATAGTATTCGATGGAACCGATATATCCAAAGCTCTTCCGGTAGTTTTTCAATTCTTCTATATTTTGTACACTCGCGGTCTCGTATGTGCCCTTGGCCATGAAGTTCCATTGAGGAGCAAATTGCCAGTTGACCTTTGAGATGAACGAGTTGTAATGCACATCACTGAAATAGGTATCCGGTGTCGTCATATAGCTTGCAAGGTCTGATGAAGCGATTCTCAGTCGGTCCAGTCCGTCAAAGGCTCCCATATAGTCAAAATACCACTGCAGGGTCCTCAGATTCAGTTTCTGGCCCAGAATGATCATCCGGCTGTATTTATGTTGTGCCTGTGTCTGGATGCCCCAGGACCATTTGGTCTGGAATTTATCCCCGAAAAAGCTTCCGTTCCAGTTGACGATATAAGTCAGTGGATTTTTCGCTTTGGTGAGAGCGGACACGGCTGTGAGAGAGTGCCCGATAGCCTTGGCATCGGTACCGTATTCATCAGAGAACTTGCCGTTGTAGGCATTGCTGACTTCTGCGGAAAAGGTCTGCGTCGGCAGTGGTGAATAGTTGACCACCACTCCGGCCATAAAGTTGTCCATATTATCTACCATGTCAGAATATTGATAGATATACATCGGATTCTCATCGAATTCGAACCCGCCCCATATCTGACACATCTTTCCGGCTTCTACACTTATCTTTGGATTGAAGCGATAGCCGGCCATCATGATGTCCGTAGCTTTGGCAAAGTTGTCTTCACTCTGTGCATTCACTGACTTGTTCAGACGATGGCGGAAACGATAGTACAAATGGTCGGTCAGGTTACCTTTAATCTCCAGGCGTAACTGTTTGTCGGCAAAATGGGAGCTCCATTGCTTGTCGGCATCTCGGCCTTCTTGAAAACCGTAGGAGTAGTTGAAGTAGACATTGAACATCTCATTCTTTTTTTCCAGATTGAGGATTCTGTGAGCCAGTGATTCATAATCACCATTCTCACTGCCGCCATAACCTGTATTGTCTCCTTGTGCATATAGCGGACTGGCGCAGATGAGGAGTCCGAATCCGACTAACAATAATTGTTTTTTCATGGGAATGTGGATTAATATTCTTCAAAATACTTCTGGATCTGCTGCCAGTTGTGGGTCTTCGTGAGGGCAAGCATCAGGAGTATCCTGGCCTTTTGAGGGTTCAGGTTCAGGGAAGCCACAAAATGATACTTGGCATCATCTACTTCGCCGTTCAGGTTTGTAGGCCCTGTAGGCACACGACTGGAACGGACGATCTGAATGCCATCATTCTGTGCTTTTACGGCAATGGGGAAGACATCTTTATAGAAGTTGCCGTCACCGACGCCTGCGAGGACGATGCCGTCAAATTTGGCGTTGACGAATGCCTGCATAGGTAGGGGTGAACAATTGGCATAACCATACACGATTCCGACCTTTGGCAGTTCTTTCATTCCTTCAACATCGAATTCTGAAGCTGTTCCCTGACGAAACGCTGGTTTGTACAAGTAGTAGGCTTTGCCATTATAGACATAACCTTCTTCTCCGGCGATGCCTCCTTTGAAGGTAGCACAGTCTGTCGTGTGGGTCTTGGTGACGAATTTCGCATCAAAGAGCTGGTTGTTCATACAGACCATGACGCCACGATTATGAGACTCTGGAGTGCAGAGGGCTGCGATACCATTGTAGATATTGGCTGGTCCATCAGCACTGATCGCTGTAGATGGTCTCATGGAGCCTACCAGTATGACTGGCTTGTCTGAGTGTACGGTTAAGGCTAGAAAGTATGCAGTCTCTTCCATTGTGTCTGTTCCATGGGTAACCAGAACACCGTCATAGCCTTCATCATTCAATAACTGGTTGATACGATGGGCAAGTTTAAGCCATACTTGATCGTTCATGTCCTGTGAACCGATGTTTACTAACTGTTCACCACTGACATCAGCCAGATCTTTGATTTGAGGAACGGCATTGATCAGGGTCTGGATGCCTACTTGTCCTGCCGTATAGGCTGAAGAGGATGAAGAGGCGGCCACGCCTGCAATGGTGCCACCGGTAGCAATAATGCGGATTTTGGGTTTAGCAAAAAGGGTGATGCTAACCAACAAACTGCAAAGTAAGAATAAACTACGTAATTTTCTCATAATGCTATTTTTTAAGTTTTATAATTGGTTCATTTACTTCTTGGATCAGTAAAAGAGTTTAACGGTCAGATAACTTATCCCTATAGCTACGATGGTCGTGATAAAACCCGGTAACTGGAAGGAATGGTTGATTACCCATTTCCCGATATGAGTGGTTCCTGTGCGGTCAAAACTGATGGCTGCAACTTCTGTAGGATAGTTCGGGAGGAAGAAATAACCATTGGCAGCAGGGAACATGACCACCAGGGCCAAGGGACTGATGCCTAATGCAATGCCTAAGGGGTAGAGCGTACGTACTGCAGCTGCCTGCGAGAACAGCATGATGGACATGATAAACAGGGCGATGGCAAACAGAAAAGGATATTGTGTGACAATGTCAGCAATATGGGTCTTGAAGAAAGCGAGGTTCCCGTTGAAGAAGGTGTCTCCCATCCAGGCTACACCAAAAATGGCTACCATCGCATTCATCCCTGCGGCAAAGATGTTTCCCTGTACGGCTTTTGCCGGTTTGGCTTTGCCTACAATGAGTATAAGGGATGATATGGACATCATGATCATTTCTATTGTCTGTGACATTTCAATAGGCGTTGAAACACCGTCCACCATAAAATGGGGCCTCATGCTGGGGAAGAGTCCGAAAAAGACAACAAGTAAGACGCCGAGGAAGAACACCAGGGTAGCCCATTTCGCACGGGGATTAGGGTGAAACTCTATGTTCTGCATCTTTTTCCTGTCTTCCTCGGGATTGATGATGCCTTCTTTGACACGGCGCTGGTATTCCGGATCATCCTTCAGATCCTTTCCAACGAAATTTTCTACAATGGCAGCTACCAGAATGGCGATGAAAGAGGCGGGGAGGCAGATCAGCAGTATATCTTTCAGTTGGATGCCCCGGCTGCCCAGCAGCTCTGAACTTAACAGGGCTGCGGTGGCTGCGGATACAGGACTGCCGGTAATCCCTAAGGAGGCGGCAATGGTGGCTACGCTCAATGGGCGCTCCGGACGGATCTTTTCATTCGTGGCGATCTCTGAAATGATGGGAAGTAAGGAATAGGAAGTGTGAGCTGTCCCGCAGACCAGACACAGCACCCATGTGCAAAGGGGACCGTAAAATGTGATCTGACTGGGATGCTTCCTGAGAAACTTTGCCGCCAGGCCGACCAGATATTCTATTCCGCCTGCCGCTTGCAGTGAAGCTGCGGCACAGATCACGCTGACGATGATCAGCATCACGTCTATAGGAGGGGTGCCTGGCTTGAGACCAAATAAAAATACGAGGATAAAGGTACCGACCATACCATAGATGCCGAGTCCTATACTGCCCACCCGTGCTCCAAGGAATATGAAGAACAGTACGATGAGAAATTCAATTAAGATTAAGGTAGTTGCCATAAATTGAGTTTTTAGCTTTCTTATTTGTCGCAAAGATAGGTTGACTTTAAGGAATTCTTGTTGCGCAATTCTGATTTTATTTTGTGAAATGCGAAACAAATTCAGTCAGAATGTAATGTTGGGGAGCCGAAAAAGTGTGTTTTCAGGGTTTCTGGCTTTACAAAAGTTGTGCATGACCGGAATGATAAAGCAATATGATTATTTCTACTTATAGAGTTATCCCTGTCTTTCATTTCTAAGGTTGTGTTCCAGGTTGGGAAATAAGGCACCTTCAGTCTCCTGTCTATAGGATAGGAATACAGGACAGGTTGGTTCCCACAGCGGTCTGTGGAAAATCATGATTCCTCAGGCTGCTGTGGGAACCAACCTTGTTGAGAGTTAATATCCCGGATTCTGAACCAGGTTTGGATCGATCTGGATCTGATCTAAGGGGATGGCCAGCCAATAGTTTTTAGGACTCTCGAAATCACGTGTCCCACTTTCTTTCATGTCTTCCAACTGGTAGAAATCCTTAGCCGTCTTCCCGGCAAGATTCCATGCTTTCTGGGTCCGCATCATTTCCTGTCCGGCTATTTTCCATCTGCGTATGTCGTGAAAACGGCGGCCTTCCATAGCCAACTCTATCGAACGCTCATCGTGCAAGACCTGGCGGAGTTGGTCTCCGGTCGGCATCCCTCCGACTCTTGCCCAAGAATCCTGGAATGTGGGAAGTCCACAGCGGGCGCGGATCTTGTTCAGATAGATCAGGCTCTGGCTGCTGAGGGTACCGTTATATTCAAAATCGGCTTCGGCATAGTCCAGGTATACTTCGGCCAGACGTATAATCGGAAAGATGTATGAACTATTCGTATATGTCTTTTTGGTCCAGTCATAAGAATCAGCTTTGGAGACCCATTTCTGACAGTAATAGCCGTTGTCTGACTGGTATTCATGACTGACATTGCCGTCATTCTGTTGCATCTCGCCACGCCGGCATTTGAGGGTGATGGTCCCGCCCTGGATTTCATAACTTCCGCGGTCATAACCGATAGAAGCATAGAAACGGGGTTCCCGGTGTAAGTGGAAACAGGCGGTACTATCCCCGTTGGGGAGTTGTACGATGGAATAGGGGTTCAGGTCTTTTGTCTCGGGGTCAACATCCCATGGCAGTCCGTTATCCGTATAGTAGCGGTTGATGCAATCCCATGTAGGGATAAGGTATCCGCGGAACCCCTCTCCTGAATAACTGCTGATCCCTATTCTGGGAGCCATATTCTTGATGTCATACGATACGGTCCCCTGGTCGGCATAGCCGAAGAGAGTTTCTTTCATGTTGTCTAGATTGAATCTGCCGGAGGGACCTACGAATGCGTCATGGTAATTGTTCTTCCCTGTGGTGGCATCAGTCGTCGCTCCTCCGTAGAGTTGGTATCCGTTGGCTTCGCAGTAGTCTATGGCTTCTTTGGCTGCATCCAACGCCTTTTTCCACTTTTCTTTATCATAGGTCTGGTTGATCAGATTCGTGCCGTCGGGATTCTTGAAATTTGCATAGAACTCGCTGTTGCCGTTGACTAATGGTGATGCTGCATAGAGCAAAAGCCGGGCTTTAAGTGCCAGGGCTGCGGCTGCAGTAGCCCGGTTCATGTCATTGGGATCCCATTGTGCGGGAAGCAGTTTGGCGGCTTCTGTATATTTATCAGAGATGAAATCAACGCATTCGTCATAGGTGTTGCGTGGTAAATTCATTTCCGCAGGAGTGGTGTTCGGATCCATTTCTTTTTTCACCAGAATGATGGGGCCGTAATATTCCAGCATGATCTGATGGTAATAGGCAATCAGAAAAAGGGCTTCTCCTTTATAGTGATTCAGTGCTTCCGGGTCTATGCCCGGCACTTTGTCGATATTGTTCAATACATTATAACAGTAGCGGATTCCTTCCCATATTAATTTGGTCTGTACTCCGGTGGGATAGGATGCGGCAGTATTGCTCCATAATGAGTAGTAAGTTGATGTGGGTGATTCCAGCCCGTAAAGCAGACTCTTGAAGTGAAAGTATCTTACGGAACCATACCATCCGGTCATCAAATCATTGCCTGCCGTCCAATCCGGAAAACCTTGGGGATTGAAATAATTCGGGATTTGCGAATAGCAGGAAAGGACCATCTTTTCGGCGGAGTTCGGTGTCTTGTAGATATCTTCGATCGTTGCGGAGCTTTTGGGTACGACATCCAGGAAGTTGCATGAAGAGAGTGCAAGGAGCAGAAGTAGTATGATGCCTGGAGATGTAATGGATTTAATTTTCATAATGTAATAATTAATAATGAAACTGAAGGCCGATTTTTACCGTGCGTTGTAAGGGATAGAGTAATCCGTTCCCGCTTCCCATCTCCGGATCCCAGGTCTTGAAGGGGGAGAACGTCAACAGGTTAGTCCCGGAAAGATATACCCGCAGCCATTTTGTGCAAGTGTATCCTATTTCTGCTGTCTTCAGACGCAGGTAGGCGGCATCTCTTACATAATAAGTGCTCGTTTGCACGTCGTTTTGTAAATAGACGGGAGAGAGTCTTGGATAGGCAGCATTTGCTACATTGTTGGATTCTGACCAGTGATCCCGTACGATGTACTGGGCTATGTTGTATCCTTGATGAGCGGCGTCTGCGAAGGGCCATATATCGGACATCAACAGGCTGACCTTTGCATCGCCTTGGAAAAAGACGGAAGCATCCCATTTCTTGTATTTTATATGGGCACCAAAGCCATACACGATTTCTGGAATAGTGGGATTTCCAATGGTGGTTATGTCATTGCCATCTATCTTTCCATCTCCATTCAGATCCTTGTATTTGATGTCCCCGATCGTATAGTTGGATAGGGTTTGCTTGGGGGAGTTGTCGATTTCCTTCTGGGAGGTGAAGAGACCTTCTGCCACATACCCCCGGATGCTGTTGATGGGATGTCCGATTACGGAATAATAGGAGGGGACGTTTGTCGGTTCGTCTTCGCTGGTCACTTCATTGTGGGCATAAGTGAAACTTCCGTCGGCACCAAGGATCAGATCTTTGTTGACTGCTTTGTTGAACGTTAATCCAATATCTGCGCCATGGTTCTTTACCGCTCCGATATTGGCGTAGGGGAGTGCATCTGCAAAACCTGATATTGCTGCCAGGGAACGGCGCTGCATGAAAATTCCGGTACGTTTTTCTTGAAACAGATCGATGGTAAGATCAAGGCAGTTGAGAAGGCTCATGTCCATACCGATGTTCAGTTTCTTGGATTTCTCCCATGTGGCATACTCGTTTCCGTACACGCTGATCTGGGGACCCGAAGCTTGGCTGTAGTCTGATCCGTACCACCACGACAGTGAATTGTCCAGACTGACGGATGTGATGTAGGGGAAACGTGTTCCGAGAGCGTCATTCCCTACTAATCCGTAGGTCCCCCTGAGTTTCAGTTGGTTGATGATTTTCGTCAGAGGCTGGAAGAATTTTTCTTTGGATAGGGTCCATCCTAATGCGATAGCAGGGAAAAAACCAAAACGATGATTCGGCGCGAAATTCTCTGATCCGTTGTATCCGAAGGTGGCCTCCATGAGGTATTTCTCTTCATAGTTATAGGTGAGCCTTCCGGCCAGTCCTTGCTCACGGTAGGGCAACAGATCATATTCGCTTCCGTTGGTCTTGTCATTGCGGGTCTCCTTCATGTGATAGACGAATGTAGCCCCGACATTATGCCTCCCGAATGAACGGGCATAGTCAATGGTGCTCTGTAAGGACCATACTCGGTTCGTGGGATCCTGACCGGAGGAAGATTGGATGGCGGTATTACCTGCAGTTCCTATCGGGGCTTCCGTATACTGGTATTTGCCGTTGCTGTCAATCGTATAATCGTCGCTCACCTTGTAATAATAGGGTTGAATCCAGTGGTTCAACCAACTGAAACTGTAATTATAGAAGGAGGCCAGGGCACTTGCACTCAGCCCTGGAGTGATAAACTTGAGGTCTTGATTTATGGTGAAGGCTGTGGTCATGTACACATAGCTCCGTTCTGTGTATCCACTGCTCATTTTCGCATAAGGGTTGACGTCTACGTTTCCTACATCCCAGGAAGTGTTGTTGCCGTATCGTACGAAGGTGTCTCCATCCTGGGAAGGGAGTGTGGCTGGAAAACGAACGGGATTGCCCCTCATGACTAAATAGAAGAAATTGGATAACTGCATTTCTCCTCTTAGATCTCCTGAATCGGGCCCGGAATAGGGGGCATGATATTGCGTGATCTGAGAGTTCATGTTCAGTCCCATTTTGGTAGTAGGGGTGAGGTTTGCCGTAATATTGCTTTGGAAAAGGTATTTCTTACTGTACGTGCTTACGTCCATTACTGCTTCTTTGGGAGCACGGGTCATCCCGTTTTCATAGAAGATGCCGGCATTCATGAAATAACCTATTTTACGTCCTCCACCCTTGACGGATACGTTCAGATTCTGGTCCATACTGAAGTTCTTGAAGAGCAACTTGTACCAGTTGTTATTCGGGAACAGATAAGGGTTTGCTCCTGAACGGGTCTTGTCGATCTTGTCCTGACTGTAAAAAGGGGTGTAGGTCGTACCGTTCAGTGTCGCATCATTGCTCTTGGCCTCGTTATACATTTCCATATAGGTGGGGCCGTCGGCCATCTTCTGGATGGTGGTGGGGGTGGACAGGGTGTTGTCAAATCGGATATTCACTTCCATCTTGTCGGACAAGCGCCCTGTCTTGGTGGTAATAAGGATAACACCGTTGGCTCCTCTCGAACCGTAAAGGGAGGTGGCCGTGGCATCTTTAAGCACGGAGAAGGAGGCTATGGATTCCGGAGGTATATTGTTCAGCATTGTCGTGTTGATTTCCACTCCGTCAAGAAGGATCAGCGGGGCTGTATTTGAACCGAAAGTGGAAACGCCCCGGATATAGAACTGGGCTGCATCATATCCTGGTTCTCCCTTGGTCTGAAAGGCAATGATGCCGGGTATCCTGCCGGCAAATGAAGTTGTCAGACTGCTGGATGTCATCTTCAGATCATCTGCTTTTACTGCGGTGACGGCGCCTACAAGCGACTCTTTTTTCTGTTTCCCGAATCCCACGACGACCACTTCATTCAGTACTTTGTTGTCAGGGATCAGGTTAAAGGAAATGAATTTCTTGTTCTTTACCGGTATATCCTTGTTGTTGTAACCGATAACATGTGCTGATAATACCTCTCCTTCATCCGAAACAGGAATGGAGAAAAGTCCGTCCTGGTCAGTAATCGTTTTGCTACTTCCCTTTTTCTCCGTAATGATGGCTCCGGGTACCGGATCATTGTTCTCATCACATACAAACCCTTTTATAATATGGCTCGTGATTTGTTGTGAGGGAATCTGGCCGGTCTCACTTTGTGCCGACATTCTTGTTCCTCCGCATATTGCCAGGAATATGCATAGAAAAGTTAGTCTTGCTAATTCTCTCTTTGTTTTTACCATGTCTTGAATAATGTCATTGTGATCTTTAATTTTTCCTTATCGTTTGCAAAATAATACAAAGGATAATACATGGGTATAAAGACATGATGACATTTCTGTGAATGGCATGGTTCGGGATGGGAGAAATACGGGATGATGGATGTTCGTTCCTGCCTCTGCGTTCTGATGCTTTCGGCGGATAGTGTTTTTTACTACAAAAGTAGATAAAAAAATGATAAGGACTATCATCTTTTACTTCACAAAGGTTCACCAACTTCACAAGGGTTCACCAACTTCACAAAGATTCACCAACTTCACAAGGGTTCACCAACTTCACAAAGGTTCACCAACTTCACAAAAGTTCACCAACTTCACAA
>DHOX01000052.1:34495-36795 GCA_002409785.1 Prevotella sp. UBA5379
GTTCACCAACTTCACAAGGGTTCATCAACTTCACAAAAGTTCACCAACTTCACAAAGGTTCACCAAAGGGCTCTTCTGCCCCTCTTTTCCTGTATGCAAATGATTATCTTCTTTGTCATTGTTTCACTTTTGTTCGTTCTATTAATGTCAGGGCATGATGCTTGCAGGCGGTAATGCAGTCTCCGCAACCGGTGCATTTATCCGTGTTGACAATGACATGTCTTCCGGATTCATCGGTAACGATTCTTAATGCTCCATGCCTGCATCTGCTCAGACAATGCTGGCAACCGACACAATTTTCTGTGTTTACTTTTAGTATTCTTTTTCGTGCATTCTTTTTCCTTAAAAAAGGATAGAGTAAAGAGATCACGATCATACCTGCTATAATAATAAGAAGGAAAATTTTCATTTTAATTTTATTTAGTCATAAGAATTTATCCTGAAGATCAGTATACGGATTGAGCGTTAAAATGTGCTTGACTTTCTGATGAGTTTCCGGTAAAGTCAAAAGCAAATAATGTCATGATAAAGATCTTCTAATTGGTCCCTGAGGCGGATTACGGCATAATGCTTACGAGAGAGAAGTGTGTTTATGGAGATGTTTTCCAGCCGGGCAGCCTCTTTTACGGACAGCCCTTCCATTTCTGTCAACTCGAAAGCTCTCCTCTGTTCTGTTGGCAGACTGGACAAAGCAGTATCTAACTCCTGCCATACGAGGGATTTGAGATATTCTGTCTCTGGTGTTTGTGGATCTGAATCAAAAAGCATTTCTGAGAAATCTCGAATCACGTCTTCATCATCTTCGTCATCGGAAACCACTGGCATTTCTGCTTCATGTTTCTTTTTGCGTTTATTGATGATCTGGTTTCTGGCCACATGATAGAGCCATGCGGTTACTTGACTTATCGGATTGTCCGTTTCCTTGACTGTCTTAAGAAATTGGTAAAGGACATCCTGCAAGATGTCTTCGGCATCTTCCTTGTTGGGGACTCTTTTGGTAATAAAGGACTTTAATTTAGACTGATTCTCTTCAATCAGTTTCCCCGGGTTTTTTGTCTCGACTTTCTTGCTCATTGTTCCTGTTGTGCTCTTGGCAGTTTTCACGGTCAAAGAAATCTCTGTTATGTTGTCTGCCAAAACCATATTGGTATCTTCTTCTCATGAACTCCCGCCGTTGGTCATCAGACATTTCCTTCCACTTTTGTGAAACCTGTCGGTTCTTTATATAATGGCCGATTCCAGATCTGCCGAACCTGAAACTTCCGAACAGAATACGTGATAATAAAAGTAGGCCTAAGGCTTGCCAGAAATTGATGACTGTCAATCCGAAAATGACCGGCATCAGCCAGTTCCATAATAGCATGACAGCAACACTGAATATTGCTGTAATCATCATCAGAAAGCCAAATGGTATGAGTCCTTTCAAATATTTTAGATATTTCATATTATGGTTTGATTTTAATCTTTTATCTGTTTCTCTGTTTCGAGAGGGAACCAGTCATTATGAGGGCGTTATGACTGGCTCCGATACACCCATCCTTCGGAATGAGGAACGTTAGGGCTTGTTCCTTTAGGAATTGCGCCCTTGGTCCTTTGGATCAGAACAGCCATGGCGGTGGTGCCTGCCAACGCAGTGTCTCATCCGGTTTCTATGCCCATCTAAAAAGGCCTCCTTCTCTTCCGGGGTCATTGACATCCATTTCTGGCAGCGGGCATCCAGTGCTTCTGCAGAAAAAGGATCCTGACACATCTGCCGGACCTTCTCATTGGCCCATTCTACTTTTTCGGCATCACTTTTTTTAGACCAGTCTGCCTGGAATTGTTTCCGGTCATCCATATCAAATAGCCTTCTGTTGAAGAAACCCATTTTACATCCTTTTGTTTCCATTGTCTTAATTTTTTATGTTTTACGATTGATACTTTAAAGAGCTCTCTACTATTGTAGACAACTGAGATGCCGAAATATTTTATATAAAAACAAAAAAGATGGCTTTTATGCATAAAGACAGTTATCTCCTTTGGCTATTTATGGCCTTTAAAGGATCGCAGTAATCGGTTCTTCTTGTTTTTTTGAATGAGTTGATTGTACCGGTTGTTGATTATTCGGAGTATTTTTAATCCTGCCGTTAAAGTTAAGCATTTTTTGTATAGGAAGACTAAAGAAAAGATGAGAAAATATAGGCTAGTCATTCTGCATGGATAAAGGTGTCTGCTGATTTGCTATGAGGAGAAAAAGCACTGGCCGGATTCTGGTAAAGTCGGTTTCTGACTTCTGTGGGGGCTCCAGGTACCCTTTTATA
>DHOX01000052.1:36973-46204 GCA_002409785.1 Prevotella sp. UBA5379
TGCACCATCAGGGCTATCTCTATGCACCATCGGGATCCTCTCTATGTACCATTGAGGCCATCTCTATGTACCATTGGGGTGAAAGTTGACAGCGATGGTGAAAGTCAGGTGTTGATGATTGTGTCTTTGATTCAGGAGTCCTTTTCCGGCAAGATTAAGGAAGGAGCATCTGAAATCAGTGGCAGACTTATGGTTTTATTTCCTGAATGCGAGAGGAGACATGCCGGAGTGTTGCTTGAAGAAGTTTGAGAAAGCGGCCTGGTCATGGAAGGAGAGAAGTTCTGCTATTTCGCCTATGGACTTGCTGGTGGTCTTCAGCAGGGAGCAGGCATCGTCATAAAGTAAACTCTCCAGGTAGTCGTAAACGGTATGGCCGGATACTTCCCGGATCGTGCGACTTAAATAGGTGGAAGTAATATTCAACTGATCGGCATAGAACTTCAACTGACGTTCTTTCCTGAAGTTCTTGGCAGCAAGATGGACGAAGATGCGGTATATCTCCTCCTTGTGACTGGCATCATGTGGCTGGGTCATTCCATGCAGGGTCAGATCTGAAAGTAAGAACTGGATGATATGCACAATATCTTGGATGATCTCATTCTTGTAAACATGCTTTTGCGCAATAAAATGGCGGAGTGTCCGATAGGTGTGGTAAAACTCTTCTTCTTGTGTTTCATTCAGAGAGTAGAGCGCATATATGTCAATGAGTCCCAGCGTGAAATCATGAGCAGAGTTTAGAGTCTGATCATAATATTCAGGGGTCACGAAAACACTTTCTATTTCAGTATCAGGTGTAGCTTTGAGGATTTCCGTAAACTGGAAAGGAGACAGGTAGAAAAGTTGCCCTGTGTGAAGGGTAATCCTGGTATTGTTGATCTGGACCTGGATTTCTCCTTTATGAATCAACGAGATGCTATAAAAATTCAGACAGTAGGAAGCCGTTTCTGCTTTTGAAATGGATTGGGCATTGAGAAAGATATAAGCGACCTCTGATCCAAAAACGGTTTTAATTCCATAGTTATGTGAGAATTCTTGTAAATTATAAAGATATTTTTCCATATATTAGTACTTGTCCTTTTACAGAGAGAGCGCAATTTCTTTCCTCTCTCTTTCTTGCTTTTTATTTTTCCCCTCCTATCAGTCTGAATATCCGCTATCTTCACAGACTTAAAAATGATACCACACTTGATTGATTGAAAGAAGGCCTGTTCGTTTAAAACGAATGGTGATGCTTATCCGCTTATTTTAGCGTGAATCTTCAGTTTCTGTAATGTTGTAAAACACAAAGATACGGTATTTTTTCGAAAAGGACAATTTTTTTCAAAAAGATTCAAGTCTTTTTAGAGATGATGAATTTTTGTCTATGGGTTTCTGAGTAGTGTGGGTGCTTTTCGGGAAAGGAAAATGCAGGATAACCGGTCTCTGACAATACAGTGACGTAAGAGATTTATCGTCTGCGGGGGAAACAAAAGAGAGGGTGTGCCAAAAAGAAATTACTATCCTCTATAGGTTGCGAATCGTAACTAACAAAGATAAAAACCATATTTTATCCCATATACAGGGAAAGATATGGCTTTTATTGGCCCTTATAATAATCCGTTTACAGATTGTTCGTAAGGTCTTTCGAAAATAGAGTTTTGATACCCCTTTCTGAAGAGCGTTCTTAATTCTTTTGTCGGAGTAACTCCAAAGGAGCATTGACCGGAAGGGAATTGCTCACTTTCTCAGTGTATCCGCCTACTTTCAGTTTTGCAATGCTCCGAATGTCTTCCACGCTGGCTCCGATCTTAAAGATATAAGTACCGGCATCAGCTTTCCACTGGCTGGCTGCCTCATCGAAACTGGCCAGATCCCGCTGGTTGATGGTCATCTTCAGCGTTTCGCTCTGCCCGGGGGAGAGCAACTGTGTCTTGGCAAAGGCTTTCAGTTCTTTTTCCGGCTTCTCATAGGCCCCTTTGGGAGCGGTCACGTAGCACTCGGCAACTTCCTTGCCTGCCATCTTACCGGTATTCTTGATCGTTACTTCTATCTCAATCTGAGAGCCGTGGGCTTTGACCTCCGGCTTGCTGTAGGAGAACGTGGTATAACTCAGGCCATAGCCGAAGGGATAGGCCACTCTCTTATGGAAGGTATCAAAATAACGGTATCCGACATAGATGTCTTCATCGTGCTTGGTGAAATCCACCCCTGCTACCGCATGCTGGGCGAGTTTGTCAGTCAGATTATAGTAATCTGGCTGCTGGGGAAAATTCCTGGTAGAAGGAACGTCGTTTACGGAGATCGGCCAGGTCTGGGTCAGTTTCCCTGACGGGTCGGCCTTCCCTGTCAGGACATCGGCAACACTGTTTCCTCCCTCCTCTCCAGGTTCCCAGGCTACGAGAATCGCATCTACCCGGTCACGCCAACTGGCCGTTTCCATAGAAGAACCGGAGTTGATGATCACGATGACCTTTTTCCCTGCTGCATGGAAAATATCGCTGACACGGAAGATCATATCCTGTTCTTTCTGACTCAGGTTGAAGTCTCCGTCAATTTTCCGGTCCATACCTTCTCCTGCCTGACGCCCGAGAGTGATGATCGCCGCATCAGCCTGTGGCAACTCGTGCTCTATGCACCGTTTGCTGATGGCTATTTCATCAAGTTTCGGCTGGCCCTGGTCAAGGAACCACATCTCAGGGTTCTTGTCGGCCTGGAGTTTAGCTTTTGCATATTTCACATAGTCCGTATAGATCTCCGTCAGTTGTGGAGTGGAGGAGATACCACTGTTCTTCAGTCCTTGCAGCATGTTGACGACATAGGGCACGTTGACACAACCGGAACCCAGTCCGCCGCTGAAAAAGTCGTATGAGTTGACTCCGAAGAGGGCTACCCGTTTCAGATTGCGGAGAGGTAAGGTATGGTCATCATTCTTCAAGAGCACCATCCCTTCTGTAGCTGCCTGGCGTGTGATCGCTGCATGAGCTTTCATGTCCGGGCGGTTTGTAAACTGATAATTCCTGAAATGCGGTGTCTTGACGATGTATTCGAGCATGTTTCTTACATTTCGGTTTACATCCTCAATATTGAGCTGCCCGTCTTTGACGGCTTTTATAATATCCTGCACCTGTACCGGGTATCCAGGCATGAGCAGGTCATTGCCGGCCGCCACTTCCTGTGACACCGGCAAGTCCTTGCGCTCGCCGATCCAGTCAGTCATTACGATTCCCTTGAATCCCCAGTCCTTTCTCAGGATATTCGTCAACAGATCCTTATTGCCCTGGCAGTAAGTACCATTGATCCGGTTATAGGCCGACATGATCGTCCAGGGATGGCTGTTGCGGACCATGATTTCAAATCCCTTTAAGTATAATTCACGTAATGCACGTTGGCTGACCTGTTCGTCTACCCGTGTGCGGTCACCTTCCTGGGAATTGACCGCGAAATGTTTCGGACTGGTGCCGACGCCCTGGCTCTGGATGCCGTTTACCATGGCAGCTCCTATCTCTCCGGTCACCACCGGATCCTCTGAATAGTATTCGAAGTTACGTCCTCCCAAAGGGTTACGCTGCAGGCACATTCCCGGTCCTAAAATCACGTCACAGCCATATTCGAGAACTTCATTCCCTATGGCTTTTCCTACCTCTTTCACCAGATGGGTGTTCCACGTAGAGGCCAGGCAGGTGCCGATAGGAAATCCAGTAGCATAGAAAGTTTGTGATGTCCCTTTGCGTGTGGGGTTGATGTGCACACCTGCTGGACCATCCGTGAGTACGGTAGCCGGAATACCCAGACGAGGGATGGCGACGGTAATGCCTGCCGCACCGGCTACGAGTTTTTCCTGATGTCCGAGCATTGCACCGCTGCCCACGAAACCACTATTGCCACCCCCTACGAGGAGTTGGGCCTTTTCTTCAAGGGTCATTGCGGCAATCACCTGGTCAATGTCATTTGCGTTTAACTGAGGAGTTTTCTGTGCCATAGTTGTAGTTGATAAAAAGCCCGCTAAAAGAGCGAGCGGAATCGTTTTATATTTCATCTGATAGATATAGATAGTTATGTTTATGATAGACAGATTTTTACAAAGATAGAGAATTATTTTTATTCTGGCTATCAGGAATGGTATAATTTGTGTGATGTCGAACAGATTTGTACTTAATTGTACGTTCTTTCTCTCTGATTCGTACTTGATGGAATGTTTTACTTCTTAATGTGTGAGGGGATAGGACACGGGATAGCAAAATAAATATACCGATTTTTAAGTATTGCATGATCCTCTTTTTTGTAATACTTTTGCAATAATAAAATTCAGTTAGCATGAACGTTGCCTGAGAGGTCTGGCAATAGGAGAAATAAGGCATGAGACCGATGCCGGAATCCTATTTCATGATCTTTAAAAGTAAAAGAAGAAGAAAAGCAGAATGAGTCAATTATTTTATAAAATCAGTTTACCGTTTCTCCTCATACCCGTGTCAGTACCCTCTTCTCCAGAAGAAGGAGATCATGAAAACGAAATCGCCGCATCGCTGATCACTGAAGGTTCGTGGAATATGGATGATGGAAAAGTCAACTGGGAGAACCGTATGGACTTGAGTGGCCGGATGAGCCTCTGGGCTGGAGGAGAGGCAGAGATGTCCGTCATCGCTACCCAGAATACCCGTATTGGCGAGGGGAAAAGTTGGACAGTGCTGGATGATCCCCAATCGTTCTCTAATATACAGACGGATGAACAAATTCCCCTTTCCTTAGCCTTGCTTGGCATTACACAGCAGGTCACCAGCCGTTTCAGCGTCTTTCTTGGCGTCAGGAATATGAATGGAGATTATTTCAATACTCCCCTTACCAGTTTGTTCCTTAACAGTTCTTATGGCATCTACCCCACGGTGGCAGACAACTGGAATATCAGCAATTATCCAGAGTCTTCTTTGTGTTTTCATCAGGAATGGAATCCTTCAGACCATATTACCTTCCGGAATTCCCTCTATAATGGTATGTCTTCTTATCATTGGGACAAGGAGTTTCGTTTCCGTCCTTCAAAGGATGGATGGATAAATGTTTTTGAGGTGGGCTATGAGACCCCTGGAGGAATAAAAGATTTCAGCAAAGAGTACCATCTCGGTGTGGTTTGTGGCCACACCCCCCAGACGAAGGTGGATGAGAATGGGGACGAATATACGACGGGCAAGCATTTTGACTGGTCAGTCTATGGCCTGGTCGAACAACCTCTCCTTTCCGGTTTGCACCCACTGGGACTGCTCCTCCAGGGTGGCTATGCGCCTAAACGTAAAAATGAAACTTATTTATATTTTGCAGCCGGTGTGGTCTGTGCTCATCTTCTTAAAAGGGATGATGCCGCAGGCTTGACCTGGAACCGCTCCCTGTACAGTGGCGGCGTGGAGGAGAATTGCATGGAGCTTACTTACAGTCTTCCTGTAATGCCTCATCTTACCGTCCAGCCCACCCTTCAATCCTTCCGTATCACAGGCGAATATCATACGGTGGCGCTGCTGCGAGCCAGCCTGGATTTTTGAAGACCATTCTGCACCGTATGCAGCATGTCACCGGACGGTTTGTCCTGTTAATATAGCCTAAAAATATGTAAAATGCGATTCCTTTTAGTGGTAATCATCTGGAAATATCTAATTTAGCTCCAATTTATTTATTTCCTATGCAACGAATCCTGAAAGTCATTCTTTTTCTTCTGGTAGCAGAAACAAATCAATTGTTATATGCACAGAGCAATTCATCGTCAGATCATCAACCGTTGGCGGTATGCAACATCCCCTTTGTGCAGAAAACCCATTATTGTGCCAACCAGGGATTGACGATCGTTGGCAATACGATCTTGCATTTCAAAGCATCGAAAGATGATCATTCCTCTTATGCAGATATCTTGCGATGGGATCTTAATTATCATCCGCTTCCACCGATGAGGCACAACTTAGGTCATGCTGCAACGGTTGACTATAATCGTGAGGCAGATGTGCTGGCCGTTGGCAATGGGACGTGGAGGACTACGATAAGACCGCGGCTGGATCTGGTCTCCCATTTCCTGAGGAAGGTCAACTCAGGTGCTGAAATTACCATTAACGGTCAGGATGTCATCTCCATTCCTCTCGCTACTGATAAAAAGGAAATCGGGGGAAGCGGGCTGATCTGTACGTGGGGAGGAAATCCCAGGATCATTTACCTGCTGACAGGGCAGAATGCGCCGAGAAAGATTTTCAGATGTATGCTGGGGGTAGGCTCCGCGGACTTTTCCGATCATTCTGAAAAGCAGGATGATGAAACCTCCTGGGGAACCTTGATAAAGGGGAAGTCTGATCATGAATATAATGGAACACTGAAGGTTCTGGATGCCTATACGGGAGAGGAGACAGGAGTATATCAAGGATGCTGTTACCGTAATGGTTATATTTATCTGTGTACGGGATATAAGGAACCTCATCTCTTGAAGATACAATTGAATGCTGACCATACTTATTCCATTGTACGGAAACTGACTCCTGTCACTTATCATCCTGATGGGAGCATCATTTCCTGTGAACCTGAAGGATTGTGTTTTAAGGATAAGGATACAATGATCGTAGGAAGTACCGGTGGTATTACCGGTTTATTGGAGGTCAGTTCTTTTTAATGATACGGACTCTTCCGGAGACAACGGGTCGTAATCTTATCCGTAAAAACAAGTTGGATTTTTTTTGACTGGTATTAAACTTCTGTTTCGTATTTACATCTAAGAGTACAGTATGACTCGATTTATGATTTTCTTCTTGCTGATGTGCTGTACACTTACGGCCTCGGCACAAGGGCAGGTAAAAGGTAAAGTGCTGGATAAGAAAAATAATGAGCCTGTTGGCTTTGTCACGATCCGTGTTTCCCATCAGGACAGTACGGACCTTGTAAAAGGTTCCGTGACTGATTTGGCCGGAAACTTCAGGATTGAGGGGCTCC
Organism: Prevotella sp. UBA5379; assembly: GCA_002409785.1. Taxonomy (GTDB): domain Bacteria; phylum Bacteroidota; class Bacteroidia; order Bacteroidales; family Bacteroidaceae; genus Prevotella. Next base: position 43,904 of record DHOX01000052.1, read on the forward strand.
CGGATGGCCTTTATACTCTTTCTGCAACTTATGTGGGCTATCGTGACTTGAAACGTAATTTTAAGATTACGGACAAGAACCGGAGTGTACGTTTCCCGCTTCTCTATCTTTCTGGGGATTCCAGAATGCTGAAGGAGGTGACGGTCACAGGCCAGAAGGCAACCGTAAAACTGGAAGTGGACCGTAAATCCTTTGATGTGAGTCAGTTGATCTCTAATTCAGGAGAAGCAGCTACGGACGTCCTGGAGAACATCCCTTCCGTGGAAGTGGATAACGATGGCAACATTTCCCTTCGCGGGAATGAGAGCGTGGAGGTCTGGATCAATGGGAAAGCGAGTGGGCTGACCTCTGACAACCGAGCCCAGATCCTTCAGCAGTTACCTGCCGAGAGCATTGATCATATTGAAGTCATTGACAATCCTTCTGCAAAATATTCTGCGGAGGGTTCTGCCGGCATTATCAACATCGTGTTGAAGAAGGACCGGAAAGCGGGCTATTACGGTTCTGTGCAGGGAGGAGTCGATACCCGTGGCGGAGCCAGCAGCAGTTTTAATTTCAATTATAACAATAAGTCTGTTGATGCCTATCTCAATGTAGGCTATCGTCATTTGAAGAATCAGGGACAGGAGAAAAGTGAGCAGAATTTTTTGAAGACGGGGAAATATCAGAATTATGATACCCATGATGATAAAATGGGTAATAACTTGTTCTCACGTGCTGGCATTACCTGGCACGCTACGAGCCATGATGATCTTTCTCTGAGTGGTATGATGATGACCGGAAAATTTAAGGATTGGAGCACTACACCTTATCATAACGGGATTTCAGGAGGAGATGGAGATTCCTATCTCCTTTCGCGGTATTCGCATAGCAACAGTCCTATGGATATGTATTATGGCGAATTCGACTACCGTCACAATTTCTCTGACAAGCACTTCCTGAATCTTACCGTAGATTTCAACAGGTGGAAAGCAGATAATAATAATTATTATCAGGATTCTACGGTCTATTTTACGGAGGCGAAGCCTACAGACTATGAATTTCAATACCGTCCGCAATATATCCGTAACCGTTCACAGGAGGTAAAACTCGACTATGAGAACCAACTGACGAAAGCTTTAAAACTGCAGGCCGGCTATCAGGGCAACTTCTCACATGAGAATACTCCACAGGAATCATACGTGGATAATACTTATTGGGATGGCAGAGACCAGAAAGAAGACCAGACCTATTTTAACCGGTTCATCTATGATCTGGATATTCATGCCTTGTACCTTACCACACAGTACCAACTAGGGAAGTGGGGGATCATGGGCGGATTGAGAGGGGAGTACTGGAAGGTGAATACGGAAAGTTATACCTGGGAACAGGAATATGATCCGTCAAAGCGTGTACCGGCTTTCAGGAAAAATCAGTTTCAGCTCTTCCCGAGTGTGTTCATGAGTTACCAGATGACTAAGAATGATCAGTTGCAGATCAATTACACACGGAGGCTGCGCCGCCCGTGGGGAGGACAGCTTAATTCTTTCAAGAACACGAGTGATGCTTCCATTATCTCTTATGGAAATCCGGAGCTGACACCGGAATACTCACACTCTTTCTCCTTCAACTATCTTCGTACCTGGACGGAACATTCCCTTCTGCTAAGTGCCTATTACCAGCCTACTTCTGACGTTATCCAGCGTATCAACTATCAGAGTAGTGCTGACGGACTGATGTACCAGACAAACCTGAATGTGGCTAGCAGCCTGAGCACTGGCCTTGAGGCAACACTACAAGATAAACTGTTCCGTATCCTTGACCTGACCACGAATGTCAATGCTTATTATTATAAGCTCGATGGGTTCAACTGTAACATGGATGGACAGACGATCGTCGGAGCGGGGGAGCATAACTTTATCTGGAATGCCCGGGTGATGGCCAGTCTTATCCTGCCTTATGGAATCTCCTTGCAGTCCTCTGCACAGTATCGCAGTCGTCAGAGTATCGCACAGGGTTACCGTAAATCGAATGTCAGAATGGATTTCAGCCTGAGAAAGAATTTCTTCGATAAAGCCCTTGTCTTGTCTGTGAGTTGCCATGACTTGCTTAACAGCCGTAAGTTTGAGACCTATACAAGTTCTGAAACTTTCGATCGCTATCAACTGAAACGGCGTGGAGGGAGGAAGGTCAACTTTACCCTTACCTGGAACTTTGGCAATATGAAGGCTAAGCCGAGTAAACCGAAACAGATGCCTGCGGGGGATGAAAACTCAGATGTGGAACAGGGCAGTGATTCTTCTGACATAAACGATAAATAAG
>DHOX01000052.1:46436-48291 GCA_002409785.1 Prevotella sp. UBA5379
GAATTCCATAACAGTTAAAAATATATAATAATGCAATGTTTTCAATTGTAACTGCCACTTTCCTTATTTTTTATGTTTATCTTTGAACATAATCAGTTAGTCCCGGTCATTTTAACCCATTGAGAGCATAACTTCTGATTTTAACATAACTAATATCAATAATATAATCAATAAAAAGGAGGATGATGATGTTGAATAAAGAAATAGAGAAAGCCCTGAATGAGCAGATCAATGTCGAGATGTGGTCAGCTTATTTATATCTGTCAATGGCTGCCTATTGTCACTCCATGCGACAGACAGGTATGGCACGATGGTTTGAAGTCCAGTTCAAAGAGGAGCAGGATCATGCCAAGATCCTGTTCAATTATGTGATCCGCCGTGATGGCAGGGTTATCCTGGGTGCAGTGGAGTCTGTTCCTAAGGAATGGCCATCCGTCCTTGAGGTGTTTGAAAGTACATTGAAGCATGAGCAGGAGATTACGAAAAAGATCAATGAACTTGCTGCTTTGGCAAAAAAGGAAAACGATTATGCAACGGAGAGCATGCTTCAGTGGTTTATCGATGAACAGGTGGAGGAAGAAGATAATGCAAGAGACATCATCGATAAGTTGGAGATGATCAAGGACAACGGTTTTGGCATCTATATGCTGGATAAAGAGCTTGGAGGAAGAGTTTATCGTCAGGCTCCGCCGTTGACTAATTCGGTTTTGTAGGAATATCAGAAATAATTTTGAGCACCTGCCCATAGGACAGGTGTTTTTTTATGCCGAACAGAAAAAGATCTTTTCCGAATTGACAGGAAAAGATTTAAAAAGCGATGGATTGTTACGTGGATTTATGGAAAAGTCGTATCTTTGTGGATCAGAATAAATTAATAGATAATTGATATGATGGCAAAGAAAGCTTTATTGATGATTCTCGATGGATGGGGAATCGGTAAACACGGTAAGGGTGATGTAATTTATAATACTCCGACTCCTTATCTGGACTATTTGAACGCAATTTCCGCTCATTCCCAGTTGATGGCTTGCGGTGAAGATGTAGGCTTGCCCGAAGGGCAGATGGGCAACTCGGAAGTAGGGCATCTGAACATTGGCGCCGGACGTGTTGTCTATCAGGATCTTGTGAAGATCAATAAGGCTTGTGCCAGTGGTGATATTTTAAAGAACAAGGAGGTGATCAGCGCCTATAGTTATGCCCAGAAGACCGGAAAGAAGTTGCATATCATGGGATTGACTTCGACCGGTGGCGTACACTCTTCCCTGGCTCATCTGGAGAAATTCATCGAGATCGGTAACGCCTATCATCTGAAGAAGGTGTTTGTTCATTGCTTCATGGACGGTCGTGATACAGACCCGAAGAGTGGCAAGGGCTTTATTGCAGAGGTACAGAAGGCCTGTGATGCCAATGGTGCCCATATCGCTGATATTGTCGGTCGTTTCTATGCCATGGACCGGGATAAACGCTGGAATCGTGTCAAGGAGGCCTATGACCTGCTCGTTGAAGGGAAGGGAAAGCAGGCCGGAGATCTGCTGCAAGCCATGCAGGAAAGTTATGATGAGGGGGTGACAGATGAGTTTATCAAACCGATCCATAATGCTCAGGTAGATGGGACGATTGGCGATGGTGATGTGGTCATCTTCATTAATTTCCGTAATGACCGTGCCCGTGAGTTGACACAGGTGTTGACCCAGGCAGATATGCCGGATCAGGGAATGCATACGCTGAAGGATCTCCAGTATTATTGCATGACCCCATACGATGCTAATTTCAAGAACCTGCATGTTCTTTTCCCGAAAGATAATGTCCCTGACACTCTTGCCGAATATCTGAGCAAGCAAGGGCTTCGTCAGTT
>DHOX01000052.1:48499-78389 GCA_002409785.1 Prevotella sp. UBA5379
GTGAGGCTCCGTTCCCGGGAGAGGATCGTATCCTGGTGCATTCTCCTAAGGTTGCTACCTACGATCTGAAACCTGAAATGAGTGCGTTTGAAGTGAAGGATAAGTTGGTCGGGGCTATCCAGACTCAGCAGTACGATTTTATTGTCGTCAATTTTGCCAATGGGGATATGGTCGGTCACACGGGTATCTATCATGCGATTGCCAAGGCTGTTGCAGCTGTTGACCATTGCGTCCATGATGTGATCGAGACCGCCAAAGCCAATGATTATGAAGCAATTATCATTGCAGATCACGGTAATGCAGACAATGCCATCAACCCGGATGGAACTCCGAATACCGCGCACTCCCTGAATCCCGTGCCTTTTATCTATGTAACCAACAACAATTCGGCTACGGTGAAAGACGGACGTCTGGCAGATGTAGCACCAAGTATTCTGCATATTATGGGTTTGAAACAACCGGCAGATATGACAGGTGAGAATCTGATCACTGATCATCAATGAAAGATGATCGGACTAAGGGCGTGATCATGAGTGTTAATCGGAAAGAATATGAACGTCAGGATTGAAGAGAGTTGGAAGAAGCGTCTGGGAGGAGAATTTGACCAGCAGTATTTCGTAAACCTTACGAATTATGTTCGTCAGGAATATATGCATCACACTTGCTATCCGCCGGGGAAACTTATTTTCAATGCTTTCAATCTTTGTCCTTTTGATGAGGTGAAGGTCGTCATTATCGGCCAGGACCCTTATCATGAGCCCGGTCAGGCCATGGGATTAAGTTTCTCTGTGCCTGAAGGGGTCATGATGCCTCCGTCGCTGGTGAATATCTTCAAGGAGATTCAAATGGATCTGGGAACACCAATGCCGCAAAACGGCGATTTGACACGCTGGGCTAAGCAGGGGGTGCTCCTGTTGAATGCTACGCTGACCGTACAGGCTCATCTGGCTAACAGCCATCAAAAACTCGGCTGGGACCGTTTTACGGATGCGGCTATCAAGGCGTTGAATGCCGAGCGGGAGCATCTGGTATTTATGTTATGGGGAGGCTATGCTCGTTCCAAAGCTGCCTATATTGATCGTAACAAACACCTGATCCTGGAATCTGTACATCCTTCTCCGCTGTCAGCCAATCGTGGTGGCTGGTTCGGGAACCACCAGTTCTCACGCTGTAATGCGTATCTGGAACAGAATGGGATCCCTCCGGTACAATGGTGACAGGTTATGGTATGAAGGTCCTGGATATATTTACCCCTGATGATCATGCATAAGAACAAACTTCCTCTCTTGCAGGTTGGCAATGTCCTGGTGGATCCTGCTGTCTTCACTGTGCAGTTTTGCTGTGACCTGGCGGTCTGCAAAGGCCGGTGTTGCGTAGAAGGTGAGGCGGGACCACCGGTTACCGACAGAGAGGTAAAAGCCATAGAAGATTGTATTCCGACAGTGGCAGACGATTTATCGGCTGCCGCAAAGGAGGTCATTCAGCAACAGGGTATCTGGTATGTGGATACAGACCGGGATCTTGATCTGAGTATTGTGGGAAGCAAGGATTGTATCTTTACTTGCTATGACAGGCAGGGCATTTGCCTTTGCGCATTGGAAAAGGCTTATCGTGCAGGAAAAACGGAATTTCAGAAACCTATCTCCTGCGCTCTTTATCCCTTGCGGGAAAAAGATTTTCACAATGGCACTTTCGGGCTGGCTTACAGATGGTGGAATGTTTGTGAGGGTGCTTTGGAAAAGGGGCGGAGACAGAATCTGCCTCTGTATCTGTTCTTAAGGGAACCTCTTATCAGGCGTTTCGGTCAGGAATGGTATGATTTACTTTGTGCTGCGGCGGATCAACTGAAAGTCACGAAACGGATGCCTGCCGGGGATAAACAGCATTGAGGGCATTTCCATACAGAAAGACCAATGCTGTTTCTCTGCAGTGTCCCTTACTTGCTTCTTAACTCTTTCTGTATTCAGAAGGAGACATACCTACTTGTTCTTTAAAGTATTTTCCCATAAAACTCTGGTTGGGGAAATGAAGTTCCTCTGAGATCTCTTTGATGCTCTTTGTTGAATTCTTCAATTGTACACGGATTTCCAGTGATACGTAATTGTCAATCCATTCATTGGGCGTGCGGTGGCTTACGGCCTTGACCGTCTCTGAAAGATATTTAGGAGTGATGCATAGTTGGTGCCCGTACCAACTCACCCGTCGTACTTCCTTATAGTTTTGTTCTACCAGTCGGATAAAATCACTGAAGATCGTCTCTGCACGCGTTTGCTTCGTGTTGTTTACGTTTTGTATCTTGTAGATAATGTTACTCACATCACTGATCATAGCAGAAATGAGCAATTTTACGGTTTCTTTACGAAAATGGTGTTCTTTTTCTCCTAATTTTTTCTTGATAATCTTAAGGTAATTGAAAATATTTGACTCTTCTTCTGAGTTCAGTGAAAAAACAGGATGACTTTTGGAAAAAAGGAACAAGGCAGACTGCTCATGACTACCCGCGATGATCTCGTGAAAGAAATTGTAACTGAGCATGAAGGCAATGCCATCACAGTCACGGCTCAGCATGAAATTATCAGTAATCTGCCCTTCGCCGATGATGATGATGTCTCCTGCGGTGATGCTCCTTTCAGTAGTATCTACCGTATACTGCGCCCTGCCTTTGGTACAAAGGGCGATGAGAAGACAATCCATCCTTCTCGGTTCACTGGGAAGTGGAATATCGGAAACACGGTCGAAGAGTAACAGGTCATCATCGATGTAGTCTTCTGTCTTGTATAGGGTCTTGGCTTCTGAGATGGTGACTTGTTTCATGTCTTTATTGTTCATAATTGCTCTTTTTGGGGGCAAATATAGTCATTATAATTTACATTCGTGTGATAAAACAGGAAAAACAGAAGTGCTTTTAATATATACGGACTTTTCGACCTCTATTTTAGGCATTTTTATCAGAATTTTTCTCCAGTCATCATTCTCTTTTTCGGAACAGTAAACTTTTCTATGAATTTTAGACCATTTCTTCTCGTCTTCATGACTTTGAAGCTGAGGAAGTTTTATAATTGATTAATGGTGGGTCAGGCTTTTCTATAGGCTATTCAAAATCCCAACCGGTCACCGGGCAGATTACAAGTCCTTCGATGTTCTGGATTTGTGATTTTCTGAAATACCGGTCACCTTCTATCACGAGATCCTGTTGGGTATCCATAGTGAATCTACGGCAGGCCTGTTCGTCCATTATTCCGTTGCAGATATAGCTGAAGCCATTCATGCGGATAGTTTCGCCCGGGGTTGCATTGCGGATGGTCAGGCGCACCCATCCTGTGAAGCGTCTTGGGAAGCGATAGGTTATACTGTAATTATCAGAGAAAGTTTCTTTTGGATAGAGAATTTTCGTGATTTGTCCTCCCTGTCGGTTATAGGTGTCATCAAGGATGGTATAGAGATGTGAGTCAGTAGAACTCTGCGGAGGTGTCCATCCCTGTGTGTCTATGGTGCAGGCCTTCCAGGAAGGATCGTAAGAATTATTGTCAAGTTGTTCCAGGCTGTCAGAGACAAAGCCACAGGCCCTTTTGCACAGCCAGTCTTCATCTGCCTTGTAGCAGAAGGGCTGGCCGGTGGGAGAGGTGCCATAATAGAATAATGAAAGTTGCTTGTCAGTATGTAAATGGGGATCTGGTGCATACCAGACAGCGATGGTATTTGAATCGCTCCGAAGGATATTGCTGACCACAAAAGTCATTTCATGGATACAACTATCTCTGTTGAAGGCATCAGGCAAGAGCACTTCATGACTGACATTCCTTTCATTGACAAAAAGTTGGAACCGTCCCGTCGTAGCAATCGTAATCTTTGCATCCTGAGGACGATGCCGGGTGATGAAAGTTTTACGGAACCACACCTCCGAGCGGTTATCCGGATTCGGGCTCGAGATCCAGTGAGTGCCGAATTCCTGGGCTGATATATTTTCTCCGTAGAGAATCATGCATAGTACAGCAAGGACTTTTCCTGTTAATCTGATGGTTTTCATCTCAGTTTTCTTGTCTGGCCGGCTTTAAAAGTCAAAATTTTATGTTGATTGCCATATCTGACAGTAAGGATTCCTGGACAGGCCGCCGTTATGATGGTTCTTGTTAATTTGCCGTGTTTCCATCTTAAAGTGACCGTATAGTTACCCCGGGCTTTCAGCCCGTCCATTTCCCCTGAAGTCCATGTCTTGGGCAGGGCAGGGAGAAGGTCCATCGTACTTCCGTCACAATCCATGAGCATCTCACAGATTCCGTCAGTTCCAGCGAAGTTGCCATCGATCTGGAAGGGGGGATGAGCGTCAAACAGGTTAGGATAGGTCCCTCCTGCAGGTCTGTGCCTGGGGTCTGTATAGTTGGCCGGCGGCACATAAGTAAGCAAGCGGCGGAGCATCAGGTAGGCTTTGTCCGGGCGGTGGAGTCGGGCCCAGAGGCTGATACGCCATCCTGCACTCCATCCTGTTGTCTGGTCTCCCTTGATCTCAAGAGTGCGTGCTGCAGCCGCAGCCAGTCGTGGCGTCTTAGCCAGAGAGATCTGGGAGAAGGGATATAATCCCAGAAGGTGTGACTGATGCCGGTGATGCCAGTCCTGGTCAGCCCAGTCATAATACCATTCCTGCAGATTACCCCGTTTTCCGATTTTATAAGGTGTCAGTCGTTGTATATCGGATTCGAGTTGAGTGGCAAAGGTACTGTCTACGTGGAGAATGCGGGTTGCCTTGATCGTGTTCCTGAAAAGTTCCCGGATGATGACCATGTCAGAAGTTCCTCCATAGAAGGTACACCCTGTATAGCCCTTATCCGTAATATATTCAGCTTCAGGTGACGTACAAGGAGCGGTGATCAGTTCTCCCGGTTTTTTCGGATTGGGAATGAGCCAGTGGTGCATGAATTCAGCTGCTCCCTTCATTAAAGGGTAAGCCGTGTGGCGGAGGAATGTGGTATCACGTGTATAGTCGTAGTGATCCCACAGAGTCTCCACGAGCCAGGCTCCCCCCATGTTCCAATTGCTCCATTTAGGGCTTTCACGATGGTTGCCGACAGGATTGGTCATCGCCCATGCATCAACATTATGGCCGGCGCACCAGCCGCTGCTGATGCCATAGAAATGCCGTGCTGTATATTTCCCGGTTATGGACATTGCTTTAAGCAAGCCCTCCAGAGGCATGATCATTTCAGGCAGGTTCGTCACCTCAGCCGGCCAGTAGTTTTCTTCCAGATTGATATTGATGGTATAATTTCCCCGCCAAGGGGATATCCTGGCAGGAGCCCACAGGCCTTGCAGATTAGGGGGCAGCCCGGGAGTTCGTGAACTGCTGATGAGGAGGTATCGGCCGTATTGGAAATAGAGCATGACCAGATATGGATTTTGTTCCTGATGATCGCTATAGTCCATTAATTGCTGCCGGGTAGTTCTGACCGGGTCCTCTTCAACTTCTCCAAGTTTGAAATAGACCCTGTGGAATAGAGGCATATAATCTTGCAAATGGCGCTGGAGGAGTTGGTCATAGGAGAAGTTGACAAGATGCCAGGCATCATCGGCAGCATTTTCCAGGTAAGGAGCTCCCTGCGTAACCGGGTTCTTGTCAAATCCATTGTAGCTTGTTTCATTGATCAGGAAAATGTCTGCTTCATCCACGTCCTTAAGTCTCAGGGTAGAGTCAGAAGCTGAGATCTGTCCCCCTTGATTCCTGACGGAGAGGATGGTACAGAAATGAGTACTATTGGTCGCGTCTCCCATCACGTGCCCCGTCATAGTAATCTGTTTTTCTGTAGCCTTGGCATCATGTGGAATCAGGGAAGAGAGGGTGATGCTACAATTGATAGCGCCGGGATGAGAGGCTGTCAGGCGGATGGCAATCATCTTGTCAGGGTGGGAAGCAAAGTATTCCCGTGTATAACGAATCCTCCCGCGGGTATACCGGACGGTAGCCACAGCACTGTCGAGACTTAGCTCACGGTTATAGCCGGAGACGGTTCCCTTGTCCGCATCCTTGATCTGGAGGATACCCAGAGGCTGGTAATAAGCTGAGTTATGTCCTTGTACGTGGAGCTGCAGAGAGTCAGCCGCCTTATAATCCTCGTTGAAAAGGGCTTTTCTGATTATCGGTATCCAACGGTAGGCCTGTCCGCCTTCAGCCGTATCTACCGGGCACCCTGTCCACAACGAGAGATCATTGAGGTAGATCGTGTCATTATCTGCATTTCCATAGACGAGTGCTCCGAGTTTGCCATTGCCTATGGGGAGAGCCTCTTCGAAAGCTCTGGCAGGTTCTTTATACCAAAGCCGCATCGGCAGTCGTGCTATCTGGTGCGCGCCAACCGGGAGGGCTGAAAGTGAAAGAAGGAAAAGAAATAGTAGTTTGTGTTTTTTCATTATGCTATTATTCAGAAACAGATTCTGTCTCGACTCTTATGATCATTCTGGAGGCATTGCATTGGCAAGGATATAGAGGAGTTTTTCTGCCTGAGCAAAATCCCTTCAAAGGGATACTTGTCAGTGAGCGGCATGAGAGAAACAAATAAGGGCGAATCCTTTGATCCGCCCTGGTTTTCGTTTAAGGCCGTTATGCGTCAATATTAGCGTATTTGGCATTTTCTTCGATAAACTCACGTCGTGGCGCAACATCGTCGCCCATGAGCATGGAAAAGGTCTCGTCCGCGTCAGCAGCATCATCGATGGTGACCTGTTTGAGCAGCCGCCGGTGTGGGTCCATAGTCGTTTCCCAAAGTTGTTCAGGATTCATCTCACCCAATCCTTTGTATCGTTGCGTATGAATTCCCGGTCCCTCTTCACCATTGCCATATTTATCCAGGAATACCTGTCGTTGCTGGTCAGTATAGCAATATTCGCTCACTTTATTCTTATAAGTACATTTATAGAGTGGTGGAGTGGCAATATAAAGATGTCCTTCCTCAATGACTTTCGGCATAAACCGAAAGAAAAGAGTCATGATCAAGGTATCAATATGAGAACCGTCAACATCGGCATCGGTCATAATGATGATCTTGTCATACCGCAGTTTGTCTATGTTCGCTTCCCGGTCATCTTCATCATCCACGCCGAAGCGGACTCCGATACTTTGAATGATATTCATAACCGACTCTGCCTCGAAGACACGATGCCATGGCACTTTCTCTACATTCAGGATCTTTCCGCGCAGAGGAAGGATTGCCTGGGTGTACCGGTCACGGCCCTGTTTGGCAGAGCCACCTGCCGAATCACCCTCGACGAGGAATATTTCACATTCCTTAGGATCTTTATTGGAACAATCCGCAAGTTTGCCAGGCAGTCCGCCCCCGCTCATGACATTTTTCCGCTGTACGGTCTCGCGGGCTTTTCTTGCAGCAACACGGGCTGTAGCTGCGAGGAGTACCTTTTCGCAGATTTTGCGAGCTTCATCCGGATGTTCTTCCAGATAGTTGGTCAGTGCTTCACCCACCGCCTGTTGTACGGCACCGGCAACCTCACTATTGCCAAGTTTGGTCTTTGTCTGTCCTTCGAATTGCGGTTCAGCCACTTTCACGGAGATGACAGCGGTCAAGCCTTCCCGGAAGTCCTCACCTTGGATTTCTATCTTGGCTTTTTCTATCTGTTTGGAGATCACAGGATCATGATCAGCATAGTTTTTCAGCGTCCTGGTGAGCGCTGCCCGAAATCCCTGGAGGTGAGTGCCGCCCTCTACCGTATTGATATTGTTGACATAGGAGTGGATATTCTCACTGTAGTCCGTGTTATACATGATAGCCACCTCTACCGGGACGCCCTCTTTTTCGGTCTTCAGATAGATGACATCATCAAAAAGATGAGTACGGTGACGGTCGATATAACGGACAAATTCTTTCAGTCCGTCCCTGGCATGGAAAATCTCCTGGCGGGTCTTTCCTTCCTCGTTGGGCCGGAGGTCCGTCAAGGTGATTTTCAGACCTGCGTTCAAGTAAGCCAATTCACGCATTCTGCTGGCTACAATGTCCCATTGGAAAATGGTGGTGGTGAAGATGGTAGCGTCAGGCCAGAACTGCTGGAGTGTCCCACGCAGGTCAGTAGTACCTACAACTTTGACTGGATAAAGGGCTTTTCCTTTTTCATACTCCTGCTGGTAAATTTTCCCGTCGCGGAATACTTGTGATTTCATGTGAGAAGACAGCGCATTGACACAACTTACACCCACTCCATGGAGCCCACCGGAAACCTTATAGGAAGACTTGTTGAATTTGCCACCGGCGTGGAGTACCGTCATGACGACTTCCAGCGCGGACTTATGCAACTTTGGCTGCTCGTCAACCGGAATACCCCGGCCATCATCCTGAACGGTGACGGAGCCATCCGTGTTGATGGTTACTTCTATTTCCGTACAGAAACCGGCCATAGCCTCGTCTATAGAGTTATCCACGGTTTCGTTGATCAGATGGTGAAGCCCTTTTACGGAAATATCACCGATATACATCGCAGGACGTTTCCGCACCGCTTCGAGTCCTTCCAGAACCTGAATATTTTTCCCTGAGTAATTCTCCTCAGGATCTTGATTTTCTGTCATTTGTTGGTATCGTAATATGTATGTGCAAAGATACTAAAAATATGCGATATATAAAAGTCTTACGTCATTAAAAGTTGATGCTAAAAAGTTAAAAGAAGTGCATCTTCCGGACGGTAATTCACCTACCCTTGATGGGAAACAATTAAGGCTGCTTCTTGTGCCTGTCAGCCTGAAGGAAAAGGGCAGAAAAGGACATAAAAAAAGCTGCAATTCATTTTGAATGGCAGCTTAATATAATTAAATAGAATATTTATCCTAATTTGGCGATATGAACACTAAGACTTGATTTTAAGTTAGCAGCTTTGTTCTTATGGATAATTTTCTTGTTGGCTAACTTATCCAGAAGTTTCTGTACGGTAGGATACAACTTAAGAGCCTCGTCCTTGTTGGTTTCTGCGCGCAACTTACGGACGGCATTACGCATCGTTTTAGCGTAGTACTTGTTGTGCAGAGTCCGAGTTTTCGTCTGGCGGATCCGCTTGATGTTAGATTTGTGATTTGCCATCTTTTTTTCTGTTCTTTGTTTTGTAGTCCCGAGCAGAATCGAACTGCTCTTTAGAGAATGAAAATCTCTCGTCCTAACCTATAGACGACGGGACCATTAGCGGTTTTGCGAGTGCAAAGTTACCTCTTTTTCTTGATGTCTGCAAATTTTAACTGGAATTTTTTCTCCAAACAGGTGTTTTTTAGTATTTTTGCCAGTAATGGATGTGAAAACGAAAGCGATTATGCTTCATTCCTTGAAGTACGGTGATCAGCAGTTTATTACGGATTTCTTTACGAAAGAACAAGGGCGGCTGTCATGTATCTGTCGTATTGCCAGGTCGGGTAAGGGACAGATCAAGAAGCAGTTTTTCCAGCCGCTGACCTTGTTGGACCTGGGGTATGATTACAGGAGTAATGCTCATTTGCAGCATCTCCGCAATATCCGCATTTACCGGCCCTATCTCAGTATTCCCTTTGATCCTTACAAGCTCTCCCTGGCTCTTTTTGTGTCTGATTTTCTCTATTATGCTATTCGTAATGAACAACAGAATGTACCCTTATTTGAGTTTGTTGAAAAAAGTCTGGAATGGCTTGATGACAAACCCGGTTCCTTTGCTAATTTTCATCTCATTTTCATGTTGCATCTGACACGTTTCCTGGGTTTTTATCCGAATACGGAAAATGAAAGAGAAGGCTCTTATTTTGATCTCCGGGAGGGATGCTTCGTATCTTCTTCTCCTCTTCATCCCGATTTTCTTCCTCCGCGGGAAGCCGCTTATGTCAGCCGGCTTCTCCGTCTGGACTATTCCTCCATGTCTTCTCTCCTGGTCTCTCATGAAGAACGGGATGATATTACGGGGATCATCCTTCGATATTATCGTTTGCATGTCCCGGATTTTCCAGAGCTTAAATCTTTTGATGTTCTCAAGCAATTATTCTCCTGAGTTCCTTTGCTTTCTGGGTTCATATTAAAAAACAAGGACTCTTCAGGGGGTAAAGAACAAAGAGTCCGGACTGTTCCTAAAGAGAGGTATTCATCCATCTCTTGAGCAGACCGGACTCCTGTAGGAATCTTTTCAGATCCTCTGTCCTGTAATTTTCTTTCAAGCCAGGAGTTTTCTGACTATTCCAGAGATCACACGTCCTTCAGCTTGTCCAGCCATCTCCTGGTTAGCCTCTTTCATTACCTTTCCCATATCCTTCATGGAAGAAGCACCCAGGCGGGTCATGATCTCTTTTACTTTCTCTTCAATAGCACTTTCAGACATTTGTTTCGGCAGGTATTCTTCCATGACCTTTACCTGAGTCATGGATTCGTCAGCCAGTGATTGCCGGTTATGGTCCTGGAAGAGTTGGGCATCATCTTTACCTTGTTTTACCAGTTTTTGTATGATTTTCAAGCCTTTGGCATCTGAGAGGGTTCCATCTGATCCTGGTGCAGTCTTAGCTTCTAGGAATTCTTTCTTGATGTTGCGCAATGTTTCCAGACGAACTTTGTCCTTAGCTTTCATTGCCTTTTGGATGTCTAAACTAATTTGATCAAATAATGTCATAATGCGATAAATTAGAATGTATGATATAAGTTATTCAAAGGTAATCGTACCTTGAATGTCTTGTTTATCCTCTGCCTTTTCTTCAGCATTTTCCGTAGTGTCCGAGGCCTGATTGCGGATATTTTCCAACATTCGGGCAGTTCTTTTATAGGTAGGGGTATTTTCTACAGCCAGAATGATGTCTTCATTATCAAGGTCTTCGGGTCTGAAGTGGAAAATATGCGGGCGTCGCTTGTACAGATTGCTCTTACCATCTTTGCCATAATAACGGTTTCTGCGATCCTGTCGTTCTGCTGCCTTTTCTTTCTGCTCGGCGATCCGGGAGGCTTCCTCCTGGCTATGCTTCTTGTCCAGATGGTTATTCATGCCATCTACATCCTCAATGCCGAAACCTGTAGCCAGAATAGTGACCTTGACTTTATTGCCCAGATCCGGGTCAATAGCCAGTCCCCATTTGATCTCAAAATCATCCTTGAACTGGTGCATAAAGTCATTTACATCATTCATCTCTTCCATCTTGAGTCCTGATTTGCTGTTTTTCTCATCACAGAAGTTGATGCTCAGCAGGATTTTCTTGGAATGAAAGATGTCATTATCATTGAGCAGTGGAGAATTTAATGCATCATCAATGGCTTTTTTCACTCTGCCTTCTCCTTCTCCATAACCCGTACTCATGATAGCCACTCCGCCATCTTTAAGTACCGTCTTGACATCGTTGAAGTCGAGGTTGATGACCCCGTGGGTGGTAATAATCTCCGCGATACTTTTGGCAGCAACACTCAAGGTGTCGTCGGCTTTTCCAAAAGCGTCGAGGACGGTGAGCTCCGGATAGATTTCCCTCAGCCGCTCATTGTTGATGACCAAAAGGGCATCTACATGCTTGGACATCTCTTCGACACCATCCAGGGCCTGATCGATCTTACGATCCCCTTCGAAACTGAAAGGTATTGTGACGATTCCGACCGTCAAGATGCCCAGTTCTTTACTGACACGGGCGATGACAGGAGCAGCTCCCGTTCCGGTTCCGCCTCCCATTCCTGCTGTGATGAAGGCCATTTTAGTACCATCATTGAGCATGTTCTTGATGTCCTTGATCGTATCTTCTGCTGCCTGGTGGGCTTTTTCCGGTTTGTTGCCGGCTCCCAGTCCTTCTTTGCCTAATTGAAGATGGACAGGTACCGGAGAGTCATTCAATGCCTGATTATCCGTATTGCATACCACGAAGTTTACATCATGAATGCCTTCCCGATACATGTGATTGACGGCGTTGCCACCTCCGCCACCTACGCCGATAACCTTAATGATACTTTTATGTGGTTCAGGTTCGTCGAAGTCTAATATATTCGTTTTTGTATCTGTATCTGCCATGTTCGTCGTGTTAAAATTGTGGTCTACTATAGAATCTGGTGATAAGCCTTGGAATTATTCGTCTTCGGAAATCATGTTCTGACCAAATTTCTTCAACTTTTTCAGAAATTTATGTCCCCAACTGTTTTCTTTCCGTTCTTCAGCCCTTTGCCGTTCCTCCTCTTCAGCAGCTTCCCGTGCAGCCTCTTCTTCAGCTTCTTTTTTCCTGCGGGCTTCTTCCATTTCCTGTTTTTCTGCCGCAGTGAGCACGATCCCAGAGCCAGTTGTAACTTTAGGATCCCGGAATTTCTGCCGTCGGTCGGCAGATATGCCCTGTTTGTTTTCGGTGTTCGAAGAGTTGTTGAAGAGATCATTCCTGAGTTCTTCTCCGGCACAGTTCATGTCACCTTTAGCCAGCAGACTGAGAATGGTATTCATGGTTCCATCATGGGCATTGATCTTGAGGTCATTGGAATGGATGGTGGGGATGACAAACTTAGCGATGCGGATTTTATCAATATGAGTAAATTGCCGGAAGGCTGTTTCAATGTTCGGCATATTACTACCTCCACCCGTCAGGATCATTCCTCCCAGGAGTTTATCGGTGTACTCATTAGGGATCTGGAACCATACATTTTCGACGATCTCTTCTACGCGGGCCTCGACGATTTCTATGAACTTACGGGAGTCGACTTTCCGGTCTTTATCAATCTGATAGAAGGCACCGTCCTTGATGTCCTTATTGTCCGTATAGGCACAAGCATACTTCAATTTCAGCTTTTCTGCCTGTGATTCTTCAATCTGGAGAGACGTAAGGTCTTTTGTAATATTGTTGCTTCCCAGGGGGATGACCGTGAGAAAGCGGAGCAGTCCCTTAAAATAGATAGAGACGGTAGTCGTTTCAGCACCAAGATCAATCAGGACGCAGCCCGAGCGTTTCTCCGTTTCGGTGAGCACGTTGTCGGCAAGAGCTAATGGAGCCAGGTACATCTCTGCGATGGCAATGCCAGCATTGTCAAAGCAAGTGTTAAGACTGTTATAGAACTTCTTTCGCCAAAGGATATTCAGAAAATTACCTTCGAGGCGGTTGCACTGGATGCCGACAGGATCCAACTGGAATTGATTGTCGACTTTATATTCCTGTGTGATGGCGTCTAAAATCTCCTGTTCAGGATAGGACATGTTACGGTTTTCATCCATTTTCTCATTGATCATCTCCTGGGTTACCTGAGTGTTTTCGGGTAGGTCCTTGATGATCACATTCTTTTCACTATGGATGGATTGTCCACCTACACCGACATAGACATGTGTAATTTCCTGTTTAAGATTAGATCTTAAGTTCTTGATGATGTTGGTTAATGCTTGACCGGTTTTCTCCATATTATAGACCACACCCTTACGAATGCAAGACTCCGACTTCTCCTCGACTACAGAGAGCACCGTAATGCTGCCGTCGAGATTCTTCTGCCCTGCAATACCGGTCATCTTTGATGAGCCCAGTTCTATGGCTACGATAAATTCTTTTGGCATATATGTATATCTATGTTGATTTTATAATTTTATGGCACCCGGAGGCTGACGGATCTCCCTTATCTTATCCGGTTTATATCCGTAGTCTGAGTGGTGTCTACAGATCCTGACTTTCGCCGCTTTCCTTTTCTGTCTTACGTTTCTTGCAGATAATCTGATTATCAAATTCAAGATTAATGTAAGAATATTTGTTCCATCCTGCCTGAGAGAGCCCATACATATAGAACTCTTTCAGTCGTTTCAGCTTTTTCTGTACGTATGCGGTTACCATCAACTGTCGTTCACCAGGGTTGTTGCATTCCGGAAGATTACCGATATAAATGATCTGGTTGCCCACTCGTGGTACTAATTCTATCCCCTTATCCGGAAGGACATTGATCTGTTCAATCTGATTCTTCCATAAGTCGTCTGACATAATCGTCTTGCTCAAGATAGAGATATATCTTTCCGCGAACCATTTTGAAAGACTTCCTGTGACGATGATAAGATTGCTGACATATTTCGTGTTAGGCATGATGGCATCGTTGTCATCCAGGTAATAGTCATCACCATTATTACTTTTTATTCTGACCAGAGGCATACGTTGTGTGATGTTAATACACAGTTCCCCGTCCTCTGTCTTATAGCATTGTGCCGTCTTGACAAATGCACTTTTCCTGAGCATGTCCTCAATCTGCCTGCTGTTGATGGTCTGCATCAATTTTCCTAAAGGGTACAGGTGATGATGGACCAGACGCTTCTTTATTTCTTTTGCATCAATGAAGCCATTTGTCATCTTGTCCTGGATATTGATCTGTACTTTAGTGCATATTCTGTTACTTTCATCAGACAGGTGAAAGTCTGTGAAGGCAAACAGGAGGTATACAGCCAGTATGACATCCAGTAAGACAATGATTGTTTTCTTCCACTTGATGCACCGCATTATTTTTCTTCCAGGATTTTCTTAATCTGTGGAGAGTAGTTGTCCAGATCACCGGCGCCGAGTACTACCAGAACGTCGAAGTCATGATTTCTGACGAAATCCAGTACCTCGTTCTTCTTGATCATCGTCTTCTCGATACCTTCTTTCAGGTTGTCATAGATGAGTTTACTGGTAACTCCAGGGATAGGTTGTTCTCTCGCCGGATAAATCTCAGTGAGGATCACTTCATCAAAATGGCTTAGGGATGTTGCAAAGTCTTTGTAGAAATCCCTTGTCCTGGTATAGAGATGCGGTTGAAAGATCACTGAGATCTTCCGTCCCTGGAACAGTTCTCTAAGACTTTTTGCACATTGCAGTATTTCTTTAGGATGATGGCCATAATCAGAGAGAAACACCTGATGGTCATTTTTGATCTTGAAATCAAAGCGCCGATCAACGCCGCTGTAAGTTTTCATGCCATAGCGTAGTTCATCCGCCGTGCAGCCGTTGAGTTGTGACATGGCCATGGCGGCAACTCCATTTTCTATATTGATAGGAACAGGTTGTCCCAATACGATATGAGGGACGTTTTCTACAGGAGAGATAAAGTCAAAAGAGATGTTGCCATTGTCGATTTTTATGTTTTCTGCATGGAAATCACCCTTGTCACGGCTGTAGGTATAAGTAGTGACGCCAGTCTGGACATTTGGGCGCATTTCCAGATCGGTATGGATGATCAGAGCCCCACCGGGTTGGATGAGTTCTGTATAATGCCGGAAACTTTCCAGATAGGCCTCTTTGGTGCCATAGATGTCGAGATGATCCGGATCGGTAGCCGTAATCACGCTCATCCAGGGGCGGAGCCAGTGGAAAGAACGGTCAAATTCATCTGCCTCGATAACCACAAAATCACTCTTGTCAGAAAGGATATAGTTGGTACCGTAGTTTTTAGATATTCCACCGAGGAAAGCATTGCAGTCTACATGGCTCTGGTGCATGATATGTGCACACATCGTAGAAGTTGTTGTCTTGCCATGGGTACCCGCCACGCAAAGGCCTTTATGTGTCCGCGTCAGCAAACCTAGTACCTGAGCACGCTTCTGTACCTCAAAGTTGTTCGTTCTGAAATAGACCAGTTCTTCCTGGGTAGCAGGAATAGCAGGGGTATAGACGACCAATGTGGATTTCGGGTCTTTACAAGCGTGTGGGATATCGTCTGTATTGGCCTCATAGTGAATCAGCATTCCCTCTTTTTCCAACTGGCGGGTGAGGGTCGATGGCGTTCGGTCATAACCGGCAACCACCAGACCCCTGTAAATAAAGAATCGGGCGATAGCGCTCATCCCAATGCCGCCGGCACCTATGAAATATACAGCTTTAATATCTTTCAGTTCCATGTTCTTATTTGTATTTTACTTATTTCTTATTGTTATTTCGGAGTTTTTCCGGTATATGGATTTTCTAAATGCCTGGAAGAACTCCCTGCCATGCAGTGGAGGAGCTACTGTTCCGGCTGCTGAGAGTCTGGCTATTTACCTGATGCCAGTTGGATGACTTCGTCAGCTATGACATTAGCTGAATCCTTCAATCCCAGTTTTTTAATATTCTCGCTCAGAGAAAGAAGTTTACGGTCATCCTGGACCAGTTCGAGAGCTTCTTTAAGCAAGACCTGAGAGGCTTCTAGGTCTTTGACATAGACAGCAGCATCCTTATTGACCAGTGCCATGGCATTTTTAGTCTGATGATCCTCAGCCACGTTAGGGCTGGGGACAAGGATCACCGGTTTTCCGATAAGACAGAACTCGCTGATGCTGCTGGCTCCGGCACGGCTGATCACCAGGTCAGCTGCTTTATATGCTGCTCCCATATCACTGATGAAGTCAGTGGTGACGAGATTGTCAAGTTTGCCGAAGGCCTTTACGGCAGCCTCCATCTCTTTGAAGTAATATTTTCCCGTCTGCCAGATCAGTTGCACCTTACTGTTCTTCACCAGGTCAAGGTGTTCCTTTACGCTCTCGTTGATGGTTCTTGCTCCGAGGCTTCCCCCTACAAGCAAGATGGTTTTCTTTTCCGGATCCAGTCCGAATCTTTTCCGGGCCTCTTCTTGTGTTATCTTTACGTCCACAACGTTTTGGCGGACCGGATTGCCCGTCATGATGATTTTGTCCTGAGGGAAAAACCGTCCCATTCCTTCATAAGCCACACAGATTTTCGAGGCTTTCTTTGCCAATAGTTTATTGGTTACTCCGGCGTATGAATTTTGCTCCTGGATCAGACATGGAATTCCCTTTTCCGCACATACATTCAAGGTAGGGCCGCTGGCATAACCACCTACTCCTACTGCCACCATGGGCTTGAACTTACGGATAATACGTTTAGCCAACTGCTGGCTCTTGAAGATTTTGTAAAGGACAACAAGGTTCTTCAATAAATGTTTGCGGTCAAAACCGCAGATTGGAAGTCCCTTGATCTCATATCCTGCTGCTGGGACGCGTTGCATTTCCATTCGTCCCTCAGCTCCTACAAAGAGAATCTTGGCATCGGGGCGTTTAGCCTTTATCGCATTAGCGATTGATATGGCCGGGAAAATGTGTCCTCCCGTTCCGCCGCCGCTGATGATAATCCTGAGTTCTTTGTCCATTGTTTTCTGTTGTTTATTTCGCAAAATTAAGCAAAAAAAAATTGTTTTGGTAATTTTTGTGCATTTATTTGACGCCTTTGCAGATGATAGGAACAGATTTATGTCGTTTCTTTTCGGATTTTCCCGATAAGAAGGACGATTTGATGAGTTTTTACTTCCATCGGTCTTACTTGAAGGTGGATCATCGTGCATGGTCATCAAGTAGAAGTCTTATCTTTTTCGAATTCCTGTTTTTCAAATGACGGCTCCAGAGTTATCTGTTTTCAGTTTCTGCGGAGATGCGGTATCTGCCTCTATGGGTTTTTTCTTTTTTGCAAAGCGGCTGATACTCAGGATGACACCTACATAAATGCAATTGATTACCGTTGATGTGCCCCCTTTGCTGATAAGAGGCAGAGGCTGCCCGGTAACCGGTGCAAGGCCTACGGCTACGAGCATGTTGAATAAAGCCTGTATGACGAGCAGCAGCGCCAGCCCCATAGCCAGGAATGCCGGGAAATTGTGTTCGCACCGGTTTGCAATCTTTCCTGTCCGGAAGATAAGGATCAGATAAAGGAGCACTACAAAGATAGCACCTTCTATTCCCATCTCCTCAATGATGATTGCAAAGATGAAATCGGAGAAGGCCTGGGACAGGAAATCCCTTTCGACAGAATTTCCGGGACCTTTCCCGATGATATTTGATGAGGCAATCGCGATATTGGCATGTGCTTTCTGGCCATCTTTATCCAGATCTACCTTGTCCGGTGGCACTTCTTTGCTATTGAAAAATCCGTTGATGCGTGATTTCCACGTGTCAGCACGGTGAAATATTCGGCCGAAGAGTCCCGGACTTTCAGGCTTTTCGGTTACATTTTCGGTCAGACTCTTATTTCCCGGAGCGGAAGGGTTATCTTTCCCCATAATCATGATTGCCCCGAAAAAAACAAAAACAGCCAGCATAACGATTCCAACCAGTTTCCCGATCTGAGACATCGGAATGCGCCCGATGACCATCATCCCGAGAATGGTAGCAGACAGGAGCACTGCGGTAGACAGGTTTTCCATCATGATGAGTGGAATAATGAATGCACATACGATCAGGATATATTTCATTGCCCTTCGATCCGCCCCCTTGTCTGTCTGCATGGCACTCAGGATCTGAGCTACCGCCAGGACCATAGTTCCCTTAGCGACTTCAGAAGGCTGGAATTCTATGCCGATAAAGTTGATCCAGCGCTGGGCACCATTGGTAGCGTGTCCTGCCAGCAAAACCCATATCAGAGTAATGAAAGAGAAAACCAACAGAAAGGGTGTAAAGATCTTAAAGTATTTGCAGGGTATATTGAGGGTTACCACCATGAAAAATAATCCGATGATGAGTGTGCCGACATGTTTCAGAACAGGACTCCAGTAGTTTCCCCCCCTATAGCTCAGAGAACTTGAGGCCGAATAGACTTCGGTGATACTGATCAGGCAGAGGAAAAAAAATACCATCCAGATCACCTTGTCTCCTTTGAAGATATTGGTTATTTTACTTGTTAAATTCTTGCTGTTGGTTGGCATGAAATTTGTGTTGTTTTCAATTTTTTCTTTTATAAAGATTGAACCATTGGAAGGTGTAGATGACTTTACAAACTCCTGACGAGGGCTTTAAACTGGTCACCACGGTCTTCCATGCAGGTAAACAGGTCAAAACTGGCGCAGCACGGGCTGAGCAGAACGGTCTCTCCCGGTTTAGCCATTTCGTAACAAGCCTGCACACAGTCTTTCATGTTATGGGTATCGCGGACCGGCAGGCCCAGTGAGTCAAAGTTCTTATGAAGTTTAGTATTATCTTTGCCAAGATAGACCAGTGCAACACATTTCTGTTTGACCAGATCCATAATATGATGATAGTCGTTCCCCTTATCCTTGCCTCCGAGAATCAGGATCGTCGGGGTTTTCATGCTTTCCAGTGCATACCAGCAGGCATCCACATTCGTGGCCTTTGAGTCGTTGATATATTGTACTCCGGCAACCTTGCAGACCTTTTCAAGTCGATGAGGAACACCTGGAAAGTCACTCAGACTCTTACGGATAACCTCCTTTTTGATTCCCGCAATATTGGAAGCCAGACCGGCAGCCAGGCTGTTATAGATGTTGTGTTTACCTGTCAGACTCAGTTCTTCCTGTTCCATATTGAATGGAGTGGGGTATTCGAGTCGGTATTGGCCGTCCTCGATGTAACCTATCGATCCTTTTTCCTTAAGTTCTGAAAACGGGCAGGGCACGGCCTTGATGTCATATTTCTTCAGTTCTTTCGCAATGACAGGGTCATCGTTCCAAAAGATGAAGTGATCGTCATGTGTCTGGTTCTGCGTAATACGCATTTTTGCCGATGCGTAGTTCTCAAACTTGAAGTCGTAGCGGTCAAGGTGGTCCGGGGTAATATTCAGCAGAATAGCAATATTGGCATGGAAATCATACATGTTATCCAGTTGGAAACTGCTGAGCTCAATGATATAATATTCATGTGGATCCTCAGCCACCTGGAGAGCCAGGCTCCTGCCGATGTTACCGGCGAGGCCGGCATCATAACCGGCTTTTTTGAAGATATGATAGATGAGCGAGGTGGTCGTTGTCTTGCCATTGCTGCCGGTAATACAAATCATCTTAGAATGGGTATAACGGCCGGCGAACTCGATCTCGCTGATGATATGTGTACCCTGCTTGATCAGCATCTGTACGATAGGAGCTTCTTTAGGGATACCCGGACTCTTGATGACCTCATCAGCGTTGAGAATTTTCTCTTTGGAGTTCTGCCCTTCTTCCCAGGCGATGCCATGATCATTCATCAGTTCCTTGTACTTATCTTTTATTTTGCCACTGTCAGAGACAAATGTGTCAAAACCTTCCTTCTTGGCCAGGACAGCAGCGCCACTGCCACTTTCTCCTGCACCTAATATAACAATTCTGCTCATAACTGCAACGTTTATTTGTTCTTTACTATTTTACCACGATTTTCACGTGTATCTAAACACTTCCTTCCTGATTTCTGGAGAAGTTCTTCAACCTTTAGCTGAGGCTTCCGCTATCCTTCCTGGAAAGATATGCTTTTGTTCTTTTACCGGATCTTCAGGGTGATGATGGTCAAAGCTGCAAGGATGATGGAGATGATCCAGAAGCGGACCGTGATTTTTGCCTCATGGTAGACGGCCGTCGGTTTTTTAATTAAATAGTGAGTGTCTGGGGCCAACTGGTCCTGCTGCGTCCTGTAATGGTCATGGAGAGGAGCGCGTTTCAGGATACGTTGCTTGATGCCTCTCCTGGATCCCACCTTGGCATAGTAGACCTGGACGATCACACTCAAGCTCTCTATGAGGAAGATCCCACACAGGATAGGAAGTAAGAGCTCCTTTTTGATAAGGACAGCCCCGACACCGATAATTCCCCCGATGGTGAGTGATCCGGTATCTCCCATGAAGATCTGTGCAGGATAAGCATTATACCATAGGAATCCGATGAGAGCGCCGACGAAAGCACAGAAAAATACGACCAGCTCCTGTGCCCCCGGAATATACATAATGTTGAGGTAGGCAGCCAGATTAATGTGAGAGCTCACGTATGCAAGAATACCCAGTGTGACCCCGATGATGGCTGAATTACCTGCACACATACCATCCATCCCGTCATTCAGGTTTGCTCCATTGGATACAGCTGTGACGATAAATATCGTGACAAAGACAAAGAGTACCCAGCCTGCTGCAACCTTGTGTTTTCCGCAAAAACTCATAACCCTGGAATAGTCAAGGTTATGTCCCTTTACAAAAGGAATAGTTGTTTTTAGTGATTTTCGGGCTTTTGCTCTGTGCTTGATGACGACTTCCTGTCCGTTTTGCTTTTCGATAGCCAGGTTTTCATTGATCTTGACATCTGGAGAAGCCCAGAGGACAAGTCCTACGATCAGACCGATACTGACCTGACCGAAGATCTTGTATTTTCCCTTCAGACCCTCTTTATTCTTTCTGAATATCTTGATAAAGTCATCCATTCCACCAAGGAATCCCAGCCAGACGGTTGTGATGATCATCAATAACAGATAGATGTTCCGCAAGCGTCCCAGCAGCAGAACCGGTATCAGGATGGCGACAATGATGATGATCCCGCCCATGGAGGGGACACCGACTTTTTTGACTCCAAAGGGATCGATGCTGGCATCACGCTGAGTTTCTGTAATTTGCTTACGTTTCAGGAATTTGATGAATTTTTCTCCGAACCATGCTGAGATGACCAATGACAGAATTAAGGCTAACAAGGCCCTGAAGGAGATATACCCCCATAGACGAGAACCGGAAATCCCAAACTGATCCAAAAATCTGAATAGATAGTATAGCATTTTTTCTTTGTTAGAGATTTTTAATTATTTGTTGGGAATACCGAAGATGTCCCTCAGAATTTCCCTGTCGTCAAAATGATGCTTGATACCCTTGACATCCTGATAAGTTTCATGGCCCTTGCCGGCAACGAGGACCACGTCCCCTTTTCTGGCCATGGCGCATGCTGTCTTAATGGCTTCTTTCCGGTCAACGATTGTGATGACCTTTTTCTTTTGTTGCTCATTCAGGCCAGCGATCATGTCGTTGATAATATCCTGTGGTTCCTCGAAACGAGGATTATCCGTCGTGATAATGACCTGATCACTTTGTCTGACCGCTTCTTGGGCCATCATCGGGCGCTTGCCCTTGTCCCGGTTACCACCGGCACCGCATACGGTAATGACCCTTCCCTTTCCATTCAGCACTTCGTGAATGGCATTGAGAACATTTTCAATGGCATCAGGTGTATGAGCATAATCGACGATCGCCGTAAATCCTTCTGGGGAATGGACGGGTTCCAGGCGGCCGCGGACACTGTGCAGCGTGCTCATCGCAACGAGGACGTCTTCAGGCTTCTTGCCCAGCATGACCGCTGCACCATAGACGGCCAACAGGTTGCTGACATTGAATTTGCCGATAAATTGTACGGCTACTTCCTTCCCGTTAATTTCCAGAAGCATGCCTTCGAAATGAAACTCCAGAATCTTAGCTCTGAAATCAGCCATCTTGCAGATAGAGTAGGTCTTAATGGTCGCTTTTGTGTTCTGGACCATGATCATGCCATTTTTATCATCTGCATTGGTGATAGCGAAAGCATCCTTTGACAACCCGTCGAAGAAAGCTTTTTTAGCATTACGGTAATTCTCAAAGGTCTTATGGTAATCGAGATGGTCACGGGTGAGATTCGTGAAGAGTGCTCCTTTGAATTTCAGTCCGCCGATCCTTTTCTGATGAATAGCATGAGAAGAACATTCCATAAAAGCATATTGGCAGCCAGCCTTGACCATCTCACTGAGAAGTTCATTCAGTTCGATAGGGTCAGGCGTCGTATGGTCAGCGGGATAAGGTTTGTCATCAACATAATTGATGACCGTGGATAACAGACCGCATTTATAGCCGAATTTCCGGAACAGATGATAGAGTAAGGTAGCTACGGTAGTCTTGCCATTGGTCCCGGTGACGCCTACCAGGGTCAGATGTCTGGAAGGATCACCATAGAATAAGGTAGTCACCTTTCCTACTGCATCTTCTGTGTCAGCAACTTGTACGAAGGTTATTCCGTCAGGAATCTGATCCGGCAGATCAATGCAGAGGATAGCGGTTGCTCCTGCATTTATGGCAGTAGATATAAACCGATGGCCGTCCACTTGAGTGCCTCTTTCTGCTATGAACAGGAACCCTTTCTTTACTTTCCGGGAGTCTATCTGGACACCTTGAATCTCAATGTCAGCATCACCGATGATTTGAGTCGGTCTGATGTTTTTTAATAGTTCTGATAATTTCATAATTATGATGCTTCTTTATTTTCAGATTAATCCGTTTGGTTTTATTTATTTTCCAAGATTAAATCACAACTTTCACCTTTTCGTATTTTATGTCCCGGGGGCAGACTCTGACTGACGACTTCTCCACATCCGTGGATCCTGACTTTTACGCCTCTGCTTTCAATCAGATAGACAGCGTCTCTGGCTCCCATATCACTTACATCCGGTATCTCGGATTTACTATATGATGGGGTACGATAAAGGGTGAGTTTACGATGGTTAATGTCTTTGGCTCTCCCCCAGATCGGATTTCCATCAGCATAGTTTCCATCCCAGTCTGAATTGGTGGGAATGCCGATATGTGAAAGAACGTAATCAGCTGCCAGAATATTGCCCGATTTCACCTCTGGGACAAAAACTGAAGCAGAATCACGGGCAGCACTGACGGATAGTTTCAAGTTTTGGGACATGATTCCTTCGGCAATATTGTGGAAGACAACACCACTCATTCCTCCTCCGGATGCCGGTGAGCCTGATTTCTGAATACACACAATACAACTGTATTTTGGATCATTGGAGGGGAAATACCCCGCAAAACTCAGCAGATAGTTGACCCCACCAGTTTTATAACCGTTTGCTCCTTTTGATATCTGTGCTGTTCCTGTCTTTCCGGAAACTTCAAATGATTTTGAGCCGGCTTTCTTCCCAAGTCCTACACTGACGACCTGTCTGAGAATAGTTTGTATTTCGTGCAGTGTCTTATCCTTACAGATATGCTGCCTCATCACTTCCGGTGGAAGTTCCATAATGGTTTTCCCGTCCTTGACCACTCGTTGTACAAACCTCGGCCGCATCATGACGCCATTGTTGGCAATCGTGTTATAGAAGGTCAGCATTGAGATGGGCGGGACCTCTGTCTCGTATCCTATACTCATCCATGGCAGAGCCGTGCGGCTCCAGTTATCATATTCTCCGTGATGGTTCTTATGCGGCATTCGTATACGGGCAGGGGTTGCCCCTACCAATGGAATCCCCAAATTGTCAGCGAGACCAGTGCGGTAAAGACCTCTGACGAATTTTTCAGGATCATTCCGATAGTGGTCATCAATGATTCTGCTTACACCGACATTAGAACTGTACCATAATGTCTGGGGTAGGGTCAGGATGCCATAGCCCCCTCGCCGCCAGTTGTGATCTTTCATCAGTCTTCCATACATGTTCCATACTCCGTCACCGGTGTTGACTTGATAGGTCGTGTCCACCACGCCGTCATCCAACGCAACCATTATGCTGGCGGGTTTGAACACGGATCCAGGTTCCAGCAGGTCACTAACGGCATGGTTGTGAATCTCCCGATATTTTCCGTCAAAACATTTATCCATGTTGACGATGGCCTTAATGTCACCCGTCTTTACTTCCATGACGATAGCGACTCCAACATTGCCGTTGATCTTTTCCAGTTCATTTACTACAGCCCGTTCAGCAATGTCCTGCATATTGACATCCAGCGTAGTGACGATATCTGCTCCGTCGATAGGAGGGGTATCCGTGATGTTCAGGAATCGGTTACGTACCTTTCTGCGGTGGACGATACCGTTCTGTCCTCTAAGAATAGAATCATAGGAAAGCTCCAGTCCGAAGCGGGCCGTATCCTTTGCGCCGAACATAGCCCCGATCGTGCGGCTGGCCAGCGATCCATAAGATCGTTTACGGGAATCAAATTCTTCCCAGTGGAATCCGCTCTTATCCGGAGGAAGGCGGAATACCGGAAAACTTGCGATCTGTGTAAAGGTATCATAATCAATCCGCTTGTCCCAGATAGGCCAGTGACGGCTTTTCCGGGCACGCCCCTCATTAAGATGGAGTTTAAAATATCCAGCCCCCTTCTCCGGAAAGATCCTGTGTAGTTCCATACAGATGGAATCTTCCTTTTCGTCCCAGAGCGTGTCATTTTCAGCCTGATGCAAGGCTACAAAATCCATATAGATCTTGAATTCCGGAAGACTGCTGGCAAGCAGTTTTCCATTACAACTCAGGATATTACCGCGGTTAGGTTTTACGCATACCGAATCTCTCTTGACCCGGTCAGCTACCTTCATCCAATAGTCATGTTTGGCGGTCATCAGATAAACGGTTTTACCAAGTATGACAAGGGCTAGAAGAGATAGCAGGATGGCAATGGCCCTGTAACGTGGTACGACCTTTTTAGAATCAAAATTATTCATCTTTATCAGGAACGTTGATGATATAAGGAGGCTGGCTTGCAATGTGCAGAGCGCTGTCCTTATTGTTTTTCAAGAGATCCAGGACCTGACTCTCACGGCTTTTCTCCGTAAGTTGACTGCTGCTGGAAAGTGCCTGGTATTTTGCATTTTGGAGTTCTGTTTGCAAATTGCTGATTTCTATGAGATCTTTTTGGATACCGTATCGGTTAGAAATATAGACGATAATGAAGGCTACGATGAGTACGATGAGCCCCATCTGATTACGGATAAACCTGGCATTGAGAATATCTCCACCGAGGATTTTCTTAAGAGTGAAATTGGAAGAATGGGGGGCTTCATATTCTGTGGCTTCTTGGGCGATAGCTTCTTTGAAAGTCTTTTCGTTATCCACATCATTCCGGGAGGTATCATGATCGTCCATTGACGATTTGTCAGCATCCGCCTTTTCCGTAGGATGTGACTGCCCGGAAGACTGTCCGATCATAGCCTTTTTCAAGGATTGGTCTTTCTTCTTATGAGGATCAATATGTGAATTTTCTTTCATTTCTTTTCTGCTATTCTGAGTTTTGCGCTTCTGCTTCTCGGATTTCTTTCCTGTTCTTCTTCACTGGGAGTGATGACTTTACTGTTGAGCAGTTTAAAGGGAGTATCTGTCTTTCCATAGAAATCGGTTTTGATCTGTCCTTTGAGATTACCTGATTTCATGATATCCTTGACAATGCGGTCTTCCAGTGACTGGTAGGTGATGACGACCAGCCGCCCTCCCGGTTTAAGCAGTTTTTCTGCTGAAAGAAGCATATCTGAAAGTACTGTCATCTCATGGTTGACTTCTATCCGGAGAGCCTGGAAGAGTTTTGCAAGATCCTTTTTCTCCCGGTTTCTTCTAAAAAGAGGACTGACATCCTGGATCAGATCTTGGGTTGTTGAAATCCGTTTCTGAGCACGTGCTTTTATCAGGGATGCTGCAATTCTGCGGGCATTTTTCAACTCTCCATAGAAGCGGAAAATCGTGGCCAGTCTTTCTTCATCATAGTTGTTGATAATATCAGCTGCGGTGATACTTGCTTTTGTATTCATTCTCATGTCCAGCGGTCCGTCAAAACGAAAAGAGAAGCCTCTCTCACGGTCGTCGAAATGATGGCTGGAAACGCCTAAATCAGCCAGGAGGCCATCAATGCCATCCACGTGGTAATAGCGCATCCAGTTTTTCAAATATCTGAAATTGGAATGGATAAAGGTGAAGCATCTCTCTTCTTTATCAGCATCCGCATCACCGAGTTTGTGGATATTCGCTTCCGCCTCTTCATCCTGATCGAAACTGTAGAGATGGCCTCTTCCACTGATCCTGGACAGGATCTCACGGCTATGTCCTCCGCCCCCGAAAGTTGCATCTACATAGATGCCGTCCGGGCGGATGTTAAGGCCATTAATGCTTTCTTCCAAAAGAACCGGTATATGATATGGAGTTGACATTTGCATGATCTGTCCTCTTTTGAATTTTCTAGATTGTTTTTATTCGCCCTTTAAAATCAGGTCTTTATCTGGCTGGGATGTTCTTTCCTTTTCAGAAGGTATGCCAGTATTGTCTGCTCTGTTTTTATCCTCAGACATAATCTCCTGCAAGTCTTTGACAAATTCGGTAGCCTCCATGAATGGCGGGTCCTCTTGGGAATGACACCATATTTCTATCGTATCATCCATTCCGATGAAACGAACTTCTTGCTGGATGCCGGCCATCTTCAGATAGCGTTTGGGGATCAGAAATCTACCGTTTCCATCAAGAGTGACAGGTTCTACGTCTGAAATGAACATGCGAAAGATCTGCTGATGTTTCTTGTTCCACCGATTGAGATGGTTGCGCAGGGTGTCCAACTGCTGATTCCAGACGGATTCTGGATAGAGAACCAGACAAGGCTCAAAAACGTCTTTACGCAATATCAGCCGTTCTTCACCTGCTTCCTGCATCTCCCTACGGAATACAGCAGGTAGGAAAACCCGGCCTTTCTTGTCGGCTTTGGCCTCAATATGTCCTAAAAACCTCATCTCTACCTCTTTATATGATATCAGGGTTCAAAGTTACATAAATTTCCCCACATTCCTCCACTTCCCACCACAAATTTTATAAAACTTAATAGAAATAAACTGCAGAAGGTTCAAAAAATAACGACAGGATGATTGAAATCAATTTTGGAAAGGTTTCGAAACCGTCCTGAATGGCAGTGGTCTTTCTTCTCCGGTCAGGTCATTATCTGTCCGTGTTGCTGGTTTTACACCTGTGGCTTTTCAAGGGAACCAGAGCCATTTGTTTTTGGAAGGAAGGATATACTTGTTCGGATAAAGAAAATTATTTTAGCACTTTTTTAGGGTAAAAAGTTACGTATTTAAAAAACAAGTGCTACTTTTGCACTGTATTAGCTTATCAAGAAAGATATGGATGAGGCGGTGAAGAAAACGATTGATTTGGATGTGATTATCAAGCAGAAGATGGGAAAGAACGCTAAATTCATTCCCCGTGCCTTTGTATCGTGGCTCAAGCATATTGTTCATCTGGATGAAGTGAATCGTTTCCTTTGGGAAAATCGAGATAAGGAGGGAACCCCATGGCTGAAAGCGTGTGTCCGCTATTTGGAAATGACGCTGGAAATAGAAGGAGAAGAGAACTTGCCGGATAAGAATGACGGTAAAGTTTATACTTTTGTTTCTAATCATCCTTTGGGGGGCGAGGATGGTGTGGCATTGGGATCAATCATCGGGGATCATTATGATGGAGACTTTCGCTATCTGGTCAATGATCTTCTCCTGTATTTGCCAGGCCTGAGACCAGTTTGTATAGGCATTAACAAGACAGGTGCACAGGGACGAAGTTTTCCGGTGATGGTTGAAAAGGGTTTTCAAAGTAATTGCCACATGCTGATGTTCCCTGCCGGCCTCTGTTCTCGAAAAATCAAGGGGCAGATTCATGATGTTCCGTGGCGGAAGACATTTGTTACGAAAAGTGTAAAATACCATAGGGACGTGGTGCCAATTCATTTTAGCGGACAGAATTCCAAAAAATTCTACCGGATAGCAGAAGTCTGTAGCTTTTTGCATCTCAAATTTAATTTTGCGATGTTGTTCCTCGTAGATGAAATGTATAAAAATGTTGGAAAGACTTTTCACATCTCCATTGGGAAGCCGATCCCTTGGCAAACTTTCGACAAGAGCAAAACTCCCAAACAGTGGGCTAAATATGTAGAAGATGTTGTATATCGACTCTGATGATACCAACCTTCGGTATGGTATACAAAATCATAAGTTCAGACGCTGAAGGCTCATGTTCCTTGAGCACCGGGAAATCTTTAAATAATAACCAATAATGGAAGAACAGATTATTCAACCGATCAGTAGAGAAGTTCTTAAAAGCGAGTTGACTCCGGATAAGAAACTTCGCACAACCAATAAAAGCCATAATGATATCTATATCATTACGGCCAATGATTCTCCTCATGTCATGATGGAGATTGGGCGATTGAGGGAAATCGCATTTCGGACTGCTGGCGGTGGAACGGGGAAGTCAATGGATATTGATGAATATGATGTAGGGGACAACTGCTATAAACAATTGATAGTCTGGAATCCGAAATCCGATGAGATTATCGGTGGCTACCGCTATCTTGCCGGTAAGAACTGGAAACTGGATAGTAAGGGACAACCGAAAGTGGCCACCAGCCACATGTTCCATTTCTCTCAGAAGTTCCTGGAAGAATATATGCCGTGTACGGTAGAGCTGGGGCGTTCTTTTGTGTCTTTGGATTATCAGAATGTGCGTAAAAATACGAAAAGTATTTTTGCCCTTGACAATCTCTGGGACGGGCTGGGAGCTTTGACGGTTGTCATCCCGGATTTGAAGTATTTCTTCGGAAAGATGACCATGTACCCTTCTTTCAGCAAGAAAGGCCGTGATCTGATTCTCTATTTTCTCAAAAAGCATTTTGAAGACAAGGATAAGCTGATCGTCCCTTATTCTCCTTTGGAAGGTGTGACTCCGGAAAGTGAGTTGAAAGCAGTTTTAACGGCAGATAACTTTAAAGAAGACTATCGCAATCTCAATCATGCTGTCCGTGGCTTGGGATATAATATTCCACCTTTGGTGAATGCTTATATGGGATTGAGCCCTACTATGAAAGTGTTCGGGACGGCCATCAATCATGAGTTTGGTGAGGTTGAAGAAACAGGAATTCTCATTGCTGTAGATGAGATCCTTCAGGAGAAACGGGTGCGGCATATCAATAGTTATATCAAGGAGCATCCTGAAGCCTTGGATCTCTCAAAAGGAAGAAACTCAATGTTCTTCCTCCATAAGGAAAAATAAAAGGAATAGATAATCCTTTAATGATAGGAGAATAGATTATGGATAAGATTAAATTGGCTATATTCACGTTGTTGGCTCTTCCAATGAGCGTTTCAGCGCAGTCGACGTATGAGCATATCAGTGCTCTGCCTCAAGATACGATTATCTCCTCTCCGAATACGGTCAGTGCTTCTGAGTTGGAATCAGCAGCTGGACTGACCCCTGAGGAGAAGGCATATCGGGATAAATTCATCTCTGATTTGCAGACAACGGGGCAGAAAATCAATGAGAATGCGGAGGTGTGGCAACAGGAAACTGCTAAGCGGGGTTACCCGAAGAAGAAAACGGTTCAGGAGAAGGCCCGGCTCGTGGACCATTATATTTTCTTGCTGAGTACCCAACTTTCGGATTCCCGTCTGAACCGGTTTATTGATAAACAAAAGGTTCAGGACAAAATCACGTATTGGCAGAACTACCGTCAGGCATTGAATAAATT
>DHOX01000053.1:0-3041 GCA_002409785.1 Prevotella sp. UBA5379
AGTAGCCTGGCACTATCTCATTCCGGTTATCCGCTGGATTGATGACAAGCAGGAGAATAGGGAAAGGCCGATCATCTATATCAACTATGAAGCGCTGCATGATCAATATGATCATCCTACCTCAAGCATGCACAAGGCTTACGAAGCACTACTGGATAATTATCAAGTGTATATCGTTGCCACAGCACCTGACTACGATGTGAAAGAGACAGAGAAAGTCCGTGCATGGATAGAAGAATACCTGAGCGCTCCTGCTTACCATCATACCATTTTCACCCATCGAAAGAGCGTGCTCTATGGTGACTATTTCATCGATCCTGATCCGGATGAAAATTTTATGGGTACGAATTTGAAATATGGCAGTGATGAATTCAAGACCTGGGACGAGATCATCACCTATTTCAGCAGATTAGGAGGACAATAGAGAATTTCACCTACTTCTTTTCATACAAATGAACTACTGACTCTGCAAATTCTTTTTTCCCCACAGCAGCACGAAGGCGCATCTTTAATCTGTAATTATAAATCGTCTGAGGAGAATAATGTAAAAACTGGGCAATACTGATACTGTCAGTGATGCCAATGCTGATCAAGGCATAGATCCTCAATTCCGGGGTCAGTCCACCATTTTCAGTCAACGACTGTTGACTGTCTGATCTTAAAAGAGCATTAAAATGCTTCAGAAAATCCGGATGAGAAGAAAGAAAGGCTTTGTCAAACTGTACATAAAACCGGTGAAGATATTTGTCCTCAGCATTGTCAGAAGCCAATTCCCTCCTGACTTTATTCACCTTTCCAGCTGTGATCAAATTGAAAATCGATTTCCTGAAGTTTTTCACATCGGAGATATATTCCGATACAAGTTTATATACATCTATAAAATTACTGTTCCGGTAATCGATCTCCTCCTTTAGTTGAACGTTGTTTTGCTTCAACTGGCCTTCTATCGCATTCTTTTGATCTACCACCGTATGCAGCTGCTGGTTCATATCCTCCATTTTGGAAAGAGCTATGGCCAGATGATGCCTGCGGGAAATAACGACATAAAGCAAAACCGTAATTACAACTGCGGACAGAGAAAGCAGTAAGACAATCCACATCAACTGGAAATTTCTGTGTCGGAGACTATTGACGGCACTTTGAGTAATCTCCTGATGAGCATTCAAGATCGCCAGACTTCTGCCATAATCCTTATAATAATAAGCATTGTCTGTACACACCATCAGATAATTGAATGCCCGTGTACTGTTTTTATTGACAAAAGGAGTTCGTATCAGAGTGACCAGTGACTGAGCCTCCCGGTTAACGGAAGCTACATCATTAATAGCTGAACGAATCAGCCAATGACAATACAATCCCTGTCTGCCTTCCCTATGATACGTCCGGGCAATGGCATACGCAAGCATGGCAGCCTGGATGGAAGGTTCCTGTGTTTTCGAAAAATCAACAAAAAGACGATTCCGATTATTACACCCCAGAATACTATTCCTGTAATAATCATATACCCAATTGTCAGGATTCAAATATTTACTGAAATTGTTCCAGCATTCTTCTCTGGTCATACTAAACTTATCATCCGTTCCTTCTGTAGATATTTGCTGACGACGCATATAGAACTCGAGATACACCATCGCCATCTTCGGCTGGACGAACCGCGGAAGACTATCTATAGGCCCCATCTCATCAATTTTGATCTTGGCCTTATAATAATCACCGCTGAGAATAGTCAGCAACAGGGCATCTATCTTTGCCTGAAGATACTCTGGGCGCATGCCCCCTTCCAAAGCATACCTCTGACTCATACGAGAATAATAAGCTGCCGAGTCAGGGTTAAATTTCATGTATTCATCATAGAGTCGCTTGCAATACACATACTTGTCAGACACTGTGGTACACGATAACATCTCTCTCTTGAGATTAACAATATTCCGCTCTTTATTGTTAATAATTTGAGAACGATCAGCTACGACTGAATCCAACTGTTCAAAATCACTTTCCAGGCAAATCTCCTGTTTTGACTCACGACAAGACACAATAGAGAAAGTACTTAAGACAAAAGGTACTAACCTAAATAAAGTAACAGAAAGTCCACTCTCCACAAATTTTGAACAATTCAATAGTTTCATGGTGCTAATTGCTTTGTCTTTGCAAAGATACCACCTTTTATTGACTTTATACTATTTTCTTTTGATTTATTAAAGGGAAAGATTTCCTAAAGTTCTTCAAAGTGTTTATTCATCAGAAGCAGATTTTATCAAAACCTCAAAGATCGTAAATCTTCTGGAGATCTCCACAACAGATCTGCCGGACCCCATAAAAGTAAAAACAGGAAAGAGGGGAAAGACGAACTAATACCCGCTAATATCCATCATGAATTAAATAGTTCAAATCTCTATGACTGAACTTCCCCAGAAATTGTATTAAAGAACAAGTTTCCTTCCCGATATTTAATACTAAGATACTGGTGATGCTTCCTGCTTTCTCATAAAACAAGGCCTGAGAGATGTCCATACCTTCTCTTTCAGAAACCTCAACCTGATAGCCATCCTCTTCAAAATGTGCAGTAGCCTTGACAAAATCCTGTCTCATTCTGGGAGAACACTGATTCAAGTTAAGTTCCTTCACCGTATCCGTCTCATTCATCATATATATTTCCTGAGGCCTGCTTGACTCATTAAACTGTGACTTCAGCAGATGCTTTGGAGTGACAACATAGCTTGCATGCCTCATCTGCTTGAATTTCCGGAAGATCGTCTCTACCCTGGCATTCTGCGCAATCCCAGTCATACAAATCAACAGATAAACTGATATAATCATTATTCTTTTCATTGCTTAATCAATTAAGAGAACCACAAAGCCGACAGTCACGAGTAATTTCATCTTTACTTCTCATTGTCAAACAGTTTCATCACATTAGCTGGCG
Source organism: Prevotella sp. UBA5379 (assembly GCA_002409785.1). Lineage (GTDB taxonomy): Bacteria > Bacteroidota > Bacteroidia > Bacteroidales > Bacteroidaceae > Prevotella. Next base: position 2,924 of record DHOX01000053.1, read on the forward strand.
GCCGATGTGCATCCAGTTCTTTCTTCATAAAGTCCATATAAGGAGCAACATGCTTGAAAAAACGATAATATCCCTTACATAGATAGTTCAATCCGAACTCACCATATTTATCCTTAAG
>DHOX01000053.1:3282-13861 GCA_002409785.1 Prevotella sp. UBA5379
CCAAAGTCTTGCTGCCGCTTTGAATACAACATTTCCGTCAATGTCTTTTCATGCAGATTCCCTAATTTATACTCAGGATAAACAAAGTGGTCACAGCAATATACATCACCGTTGAATTCCATTACCGCCGCATGCCCACATTCCCTGGCCATATCACATATCCCCGGAGCGACCCCTGACCAATTGGCAAGCGTAGCATCGAAGAGTTGGATATAATAATCTCCCACATCTTCCCTGACCCATTCATCAAAAATCGTGCAGAGGAAATTCCCCCATTGCTCAGCCGTTATAGAAAAGTCAGCCAACTTCCCCTGCTCCTGCATCCCCGGTGCCAGGGTAAGTCCATCCGTCCTGTTTACGATACGCTCTACAATAGGAGTAAACTGGATATATTTGCAATGAATATCCTTGAAGAAATGATAGAAATCCAGAGGATAGTCTGCATTGAAATCATTAATGACAGCAAGCGCATTCCACTCTACACCATGCTTATTGAGCAAGCGGATTCCATTCATTACTTTCTGAAAAGACGGCTTCCCGCTTCTGGTCCGACGATATTCATCATGAAACTCCTGTGGCCCGTCAATAGATACACCGACAAGGAAATTGTTCTCCTTAAAGAACTCACACCATTCATCAGTGAGTAACGTCCCATTCGTCTGGATGCAATTGTCAATCTGCCTGCCCCCGGCATACCTCGTCTCAAGTTCCAATGCCTTTTTATAAAAGGATATAGGACGCATCAACGTCTCACCACCATGCCAGGTAAAAAGAACCTGCGGCAACGTCTGTGACTCAATATAATCCTTGACAAACTTTTCAAGGAGTTCGTCAGAGATGACACGATCCTTATATTGCTTATACAGGTTGCCCTTCTCCAGATAATAGCAATACTTACAAGCCAGATTGCACAAAGAACCCGCAGGTTTTAACATTACATATAAAGGTCTTCCGAAAGGAACAGCTGTTGACGTCATCTTGTTTGTTTTGATAGTTATAACACTACAATATTAGTAATTTTTTAAAGAATAAAGTCCTTTAATGCAAGAAAATTTAGTCCCTCGGCAAAGAAATCCGTATATTGAAGAGCCTCCAAACACGGATTATCCTTGACGAGGTAAGGATCAATATTCCGTCACATTCAGTTTCTTCCGGTATCCATTGAGTAACTTTTTCAAATAACCGGTTATCTTCTGTGTCCCTGCCTGACCATAAATATTATTCAATTCATGCGGGTCGTTCTTCAGATCATACAACTCATAGGTATCCAGATCCGGATCATTATGAGTAATATACCCCGTCTTGTCAAGCATCTGGAGGACGCCATATTCTGTCGTTCCAGGAGTGGTCTGATATTTTGATGTAGCACCCTTTAAGCCACCTTTCCCATAGAAATGTATCAACTTATATCTTTCAGTCCTCACACCATCATGCTTACGAACCATGTGGAATGTGGGATAATCATAATAATGATAGTATAAGCTTTTTCTCCAGTTGGCAGGCGTTTTACCAGTAAACAGAGGTTCAAGAGGCAGTCCGCTCATCGCCTTCAGTTGCTTTATTCCGGCTAACTTTAAGAATGTAGGAGCATAATCTATATTCTGGACCATCGCATAGCATTTTGTTCCCGGTTTTATGTGTCCGGGATAGGATATGATCAACGGTGTCCGGAAAGATTCTTCATACATGAAGCGCTTGTCAAACCAATTATGTTCTCCTAAATAAAAGCCTTGATCAGATGTGTAAATAATAATCGTATTCTTCAGCAAGCCATGAGCTTTAAGATAATCAATCAATTCGCCGACACCGTCATCAATGCCTTTTACACAACTCAGATAATCACGGAGGTAATGCTCATATTTCCATTCATATAAAGCATTACCGGTCAGATGTTGTGATAAGAATTTCTCATTTCTGGGTGTATAGTAATCCTCCCAGGCAGCACGCTGTTCAGGGGTCATCCGGTTAAGTCCTGCCATCAGGAATTTATAGGATAACCGGTCATAAGGAGAAGTAAGGGAATCCTTCAACTGTTCAATCTTCATATCCTGAATCAACTCCATGTCTTTAGATATAGACATTTTCTGAGTATGTGCAGCAGAACATCTTGTCCGATAATCATCATAAAAAGTTGAAGGAATCGGAAAGTTAGTCTTGTCATACATTCCCAAATATCTCAGATTAGGCATCTGATTCCTATGAGGAGCCTTAAAGTGCACCATTAAGCAAAAGGGCTGTTTTGTATTCCTATGGTTTAAGAATTCCAAAGCATGTTTAACTACAAGATCCGTACAGTATCCTTGTTCTCTGACAAATTTCCCATTTGTATCCGTCCCCTTGAAATCCGGATTATAGTATTCCCCCTGTCCGTTAAAGATATGATAATAGTCAAATCCTTTTGGAGTGCACATCATGTGCCATTTACCAACAATTGCTGTCTGATAATTTGCTTTCTGCAGCAGTTCGGTAAAGAAAGTCTTTGTGCTGTCAATACCCTCCCACAACTGCTTCTGACCATTCTGGTTGCTATATAGACCCGTCATGACACAGGCACGACTTGGAGTAGATAACGAATTTTCGACGAAAGCACGTTCAAAAATCATTCCGTTATTGGCTATCCTGTCAATATTGGGAGTTGGAGCCAACCTTGACACATCACTCCCATAAGCACTGATCGCATTATAGGAGTGGTCGTCACTCATAATATATAAGATATTGGGCTTTGGTGCTTTATTTCTGTCCGGTACACCTTTTATGTGTGCTCCAGCGGTAACGGTAAGTAACGAAGACATGACGACCGCTATATTCCTGTTAAAAATCATACTTAATCCTTTAAGATATTCTTAATTACAACCTAGTTGGTTAGAGTATTTATATCAAACAATACCCGATTATAAAATGAATTCTAAAATCCTTTCAAGGATGAAGGCGGATATTGGCATACCATGCTAACATCCACCTTGCTCATCCACATTAATAATTATTTTACCGTAAATAGAACAGGCTCACATTCTTTCCAGCCATACCGGACGGCTTTAACATATAAGGTAGTGCCTGCCGGGAACGTTAAGGCTTTCGTATAAAGTTCATAAGTTTTACCATCCAATGACCATCCGATAGAGGCATTCTCTGTAAAATTGGTCACATATACCTTATGATTTATTGAATCCTGGGATACAAAAGGCTGTTTGGTAACACGTTGCTGACCATTTTGGTCTAACAACTCCGCTCTCATTTGAGCTTCCGGCAGCAAAGTTCCGTCATTCCCCTGGTCCCTCCAGCAATCCAGCGTATCGCGGAACTGTTTGATCACATTTTTATACTCAGGATCATGAATTGCATTATGGAATTCATTCGGATCAGTTGTCAAATCATAAAATTCTTCAGCAGGACGATCTTCATACCAGGATTTCATTTCTGGCCGCAAAGTGCCATTTTTATAAGCAGCATTCAGATCACGCGCTGCACGAACAGCATTTCTGTAATCCAATTCCATTCCATTAGGATCTTTGGTCAGGTTACGGATATATTCATATTTCTTATCCTGGACAAAATAAGATTGCCATTGAGCTATATCCTGGCGAGCCCGATTTGCAAAAATATATTTTCTTGCCTGGGGATGTTCCTGGGATAAATCAATCCCTTTCATATAAGAAGGAATTGGAGTCTTTGACATTCCTAAAATGGTAGGTGCAAGATCTTCAAAAGATATTAATCTATCACATGTAGTTCCATTCTCAGGTAGCCATGCCGTACGATATTTATCAGGAACATGTATAATCATAGGGACACGTGTAGAACTATCATATCCATCACGTTTGCACCTTGGAAGGCAATCTCCATGATCAGTAGTAAAAATGAATATGGTATTATCCCAAAGTCCATCAGCCTTGAGATTTTCTATCAATTTCCCCACTTGCTGGTCCATTACCTGAATATTATTATAAAATCTGGCAATCTCTGTTCTCGTGCTTTTCGTATTCATGTAAAACGGATCAACACTGACCTTCTTAGGATCTGTTTCTTTGATCTTATACATAGCACGCAGTTTATCCCATTGTAAGGCAATCGGACGATACCATTTTTGCAAACCAGGATCTTTAGAATCAAAAAGGCCAGACTCATGTGTGATCTGTGGATTATAGTTAAACATAAAGGGACGTCCCTTTAAATCAAGAGTACGCCATACGGGTTTCAAGGTGTGTGCCATAACATCACTGTAGCCTTTTGGCTCAATAGAATTCCATATTGAGAAAGCTCCCGGATTGACAGGACTGGAAAATTCATAATCAAATTTTACATCACAATAGGTATAATACCCGTTACGACGCAATAATTCCGGATAAGCTTTGATATAGGAAGGGGGGACGGCAAAATACGGACCACCCTTATAACCGCAAGAGCGCATTTCCATCAGATTCTCAAAGTTCTGGAACACACCGGTAATTAATCCCGAGCGTGATGGAGAAGACACTCCGGCCATTGTATGTACATTTGTAAAACGTACTCCTTCCTTAGCCAGATTATCTAAATGAGGCGTTACAGCTATCGGATCTCCATAGCATCCCAAGCGGGGACTTAGATCTTCAGAAATCACTAATACGATATTCGGCCTATCAGAATTTCTTTGCGCTTGCAAATCATTTGGAGATACACTCTGAGCTAAGGCACCTGTTACACTGGTCGTAGCCGTTACCAGGGTCAGGGTTTTGTATAAAATGTTATTATTCATAATACTAGTATCTAAAATTTAAACGTTGTTTTAAACTCAATCTGGAAAGGACGAATATAAGTACAAGCTAAAGGCTGATCATAATAATTTGAGGCAGCCTCCTTCGTGATCGTATTCGCTCCCGCAATATTGCCCTGAGCTCCAGTCTGGTTCAACAGATTAATCACATTCAGAGAAAATCCGACAGTCTTATTCGGATTATAATCTAATCCTGCAAAAGTTTCCCATCTTGAAGCAAAATAGAGGGCATTAGAAAAACATGCATATTGTTTAGAATAATAGCGTGCACTGGCCCAGATCCGGAATTTCTTGAATTGATATGAAGGGTCAATCTCCATAAGACACTTTGATACGGCGCGCACGGTTGCATTTGTATAGCTGAATTTCTGGTCAAAAGCGGTAAAGTCAAAATCAGTATATTTTGGATTCTGCAGTGTCAGCAGATAATGAAGAGCAAAACCGAGGAAGGGTCTCCAGTTCATGTCAGTAGTCCATCCCAAAGTTTTCACCCCATATTTTACCGTAAGACGGGTGATCTCCGTAGCATCCTGAGGATTCTCGAAATTACCAGCAAAGGAATAATTAGAACGCGTGATATAATTTATCTTTGATGTTACATCAAATTTCGAACTGTTGTAATAAAATCCAAAGGAAAGTACTTTGGTAGCACTTGTCTTAATATCAGGATCAACTGCCTGGCAATAAGAAGAAAGATTGCCACCTATTTCTGCATACATGACATCAGCAGTAAAGCCTCCTCCATTAAATGTGTTCCATACAAAATTAGCCGTTCCTGTTTTGTGGAACCAGTCTTTTTGCAATTTCTCTTTTCCTGTTAATATGTTCCAACCGTCAGATGACTTGCCCCTGCAACTTGTCGGAGCCCAATAACCATCTATATGCTGCCATTCCAAGCGTGTTCCTAAGTCTACGGTAAAACGTTTCGCGAAATGCCATTTGTCGGTAGCATAAAAAGCAAATTTAGAATCAAGACCATCATAATACTGAATGGCACTATTCGGATTCTCATCTCCCCAGGAATCACTTGAATTTGTCCAAACCCCATTTACTAATTTTTGATGTACTAAAGATGTCGGATTCTCTTCCACCGTAGCATAGGTCCCATAAACAGCACGATATGCATTATTTGCATTCAAACCATCAGCACTGAGTCCCAGTAACCAATTATTGTTCTTACTATTCTTGGATAGTTCGGCACGCATATTGGCTCCAAACTTACCCCATTTATCAGCAATTGCCATCTGTCCCTTTTGAATCATACCCGTATAAACCTGATCAGGATTTGACTGATAAACGTATCTGTTAGTAGAGCCTTGTGATGTAGCATCAAATATGGTTCCATAATTAGGATTACAAAAACCTGACTGTGCAAAATGCAACCGTAATGCATAATGAAATTTCATTGCATTAGCGAAGTAGTGATTACCCAGAATATCAAAAATATGAGAGGTAGAACCAGTCTTCTTCAAAATATCCCAATTATACTGTTCTCCCGTCCAGATATCATGGGGATGGGCCACCCCACTCTTTTCAGCATACATGGTAGTTCCTATATCCAGTCCATTATATTCAGAAACTGTACCATCAGAATGGTAAACATAAGGATTAATATTCCATTGAGTTACTCCTTCTGAATTTGCGAATTTGTATTGCAGGCCTATCTCTCCATGTTTATATTTCTTATTGATGAAAAACCTGAATATCTGGGTTTTATCATTAAATCGAGAGAACTGAAGCCGCTGGCTTGTCGGATCATAATTGAGAAATGCACTTGCCTGATACGACCAGCCATGCTTAAGAGGTCCACTTACTTTGCCATTAAAACGAATTAAGCCAAAGGTGTTGGTTTGTATGCCTGCAACAGCACTGAATACAGGAGTACCTTTACCCGATTCCGTTGACATTGCGACCCCAATAGAACCATTCATTATGGCAGTCTTGTAAATATTAAGCGATTGTACTTTCGAAAAGCTCCCGTCCTGCCTCCAGACTGTTGTCGGTGACTGGGACTGATAGTCGTATGTGACAGGCATTCCATTTTCAAGGATTGTTGTACCTCCGAGGTCAGAAGGTAAGCCTATATTAATTTCACGTGGACTATCAGCAGAAGAAGCATTCAGCAGCATACTCTCGGCCTCACGATTTGTAGACGAAGAGGCTGTGGTTACATTCTTCTTGCTTTTGTCTATTTCCTGTGCATGAATGACTGCAGGAAATACAATGAACATTGTCATTGATAGAATAAAAGTTTTCTTTTTCATGTGCGTGTAATAATTAAAGGTTTTAATAAGTTTGAGCTCCTTCTTTCAAGAGTTTATCTTGTAATTTATAATTTTCAAGCATGTACTCTCCATTCTTTGATTTTGGCTTGATGCCTTTTTTCGCAGCATTAAGAATATTGTCCCGACGCTGACCTACAGTAAGTGCATCTGTTCCAAATTCATACTGGAGAAGTGGCTTGACGTAGAAACCTTTCGTATGCTCTAAAGAATCAATCTTCTGACAGATCATCCTGACGATCTCCGGATGCTGGGCTTTGACGTTATGACGCTCACCAATATCATCACGTAAATTGAACAGAAGTGTGTCATGAGCCGGTTCGTCTGCTTCCCAGAAATTACCCATAACTTTTTTCTCAGGAAGTTTTAGTTTCCAATCACCGGAACGAAACGCCATGAGTCTGGGTGACGAAGGGGATGAGGTCGAATTTATATAAGCAAAATCTTGGTTTGCACGTTTTCCAGTACCTAACAGTACTGGCATAATGTCGTATCCGTCAATGCACCTGTCCGTAGGCATATTCCCGCCAACCATTTTTGCAAAGGTAACATACCAGTCCAACATACAAGCCACCGAATGTTCCACCTGACCAGACTTGATATGACCGGGCCATCTGACAATCATTGGAACACGCTGGCCCCCATCCCAGGTGGTTCCTTTTCCACTATAGCAGGGCAGAGCACGGCCACCATAAGGTCCTTCATGTAACCAGGGACCATTATCAGAAGAAAAACAGACGATAGTGTTTTTATCCAGTCCGCATTCTTTTAATTTTTTCAGAATCTGTCCGACGCCCCAGTCTAATTCCATGATCACATCACCATACAGTCCATTCTTTGATTTTCCAAGGAAATTTCTTGACGCAGCTATTGGTACATGTGGCATATTATAGGCTACATACAAATAAAAAGGAGAATCCTTATGCTTCTGTATATAGTTGCATGCCTTCATGGTGTAAGTCCATGTTGTAGAATCTTTTGCTGCAGGTACTCCCTGTGCCTTGTCTCCATCAATATATACGAATGGCCCATTATCGATGGAGCATGTTGTTCCGAAGAATTCATCAAATCCCTGCCGCTTTGGCAGATATTGAAAATCTGTCCCTAAATGCCACTTTCCGAAAAGGGCAGTAGAATAGCCACAAGGTTTTAACACTTCTGCAATGGTTACTTCATCTGGACTCATCCCCGTATAACTATAGGGCATAAACACATGTTTGATACCTAAACGACACGCATAACGTCCGGTCATCAGTCCTGCACGCGAAGGTGTAGAAACCGGTGCAGAGGCATAAAAATCAGTGAACCGCATTCCTTCAGACGCCATCCTGTCAAGGTTAGGTGTCTGATTGAGGGGAGAACCATAACAGCTCAAATCAGAATAGCCCAAATCATCTGCATAGATAAAAATGATATTAGGACGTTGTTGTGCTATCATTGGCATAGCCGTCAAAGCTAATCCCGCTGATGCAATTACTTTACTTATTCCTTTCATAATCGATATTAAATTACTTATTCATTATTTTGGTATGATTTGAATTCAGATGAATCATTTTTGCTCGGGCAGAAGGCTTGGGGTCACCTTCTCTGTCACGCCGGCACACTCGATGATTCTCGTAGAAAGAGGAGACTTATCAGCTGCATTACGGGCTACTTCCACAGTATAGTTCCCAGCTTCCACTTGCCACTGGCTATCTTTCTCATTAAAAGAGGCCAAAGATGAATAGGGAATGGCGATGCTCACGGTTTCGGACTCTCCAGGAGCAAGATTCCTGGTCTTTGTAAACCCACGGAGTTCGCGGGAAGGTTTGTCCATGTCTTTCCCCGGGGCAGCGACATAAACTTCCACAACCTCTTTTCCGCTCTTTTTCCCTTTATTAGTAACGTTTACTTTTACTTCCAGATCACCTTGACTATCTTTTATTACGGCCAACTGGCTATATTTGAAAGTCGTATAGCTCAGACCATATCCGAAGGGGAAAGACACTGGAATATTTTTAGTTGTATAATACCGGTAACCGACATAAATACCATCATTATATGTGGTATAGTCGAAATTCTTCCGGCTTCCTTCAGTCCGCACATTAGCAAAACCTTTCAAACTCTCCAAAAGTTGGTCTTCACTGATCTCATCTGGATTGGGGAAATCTGCTTTACTCGGTACATCAGTATAACTCTTCGGCCATGTCATCGGGAGTCGTCCTGACGGACTTTCTTTCCCAGTCAGGATGTCTGTAACCGAGTTGCCTCCTTCCTGCCCGGGTAACCAGGCTACAAGTACCGCATCTGGTTCACTTATCCAACTTGATGTCTCAATGACGCCACAGACGTTAAGTACGACAATGACTTTCTTCCCTTGTTGATGAAAAGCTGAACAAACATCAGCAATCATTCCCTTTTCTTCCTGAGTCAGGTTGAAATTGTTCTTTATAGAACGATCGGCAAATTCTCCTGAAGTCTTGCCGATGGTAATAATGGCAGCATCGTTATCTTTCGCTGCCCGATGAAGATTTGGAGCATTAATGGTCATTTCCGGTATTAAATGTTTGGGAAGGAAGGCTGCAAGAGGATTATCGCTGGCCGGTTTACTGGCAGGAGTTTTGGAGATGTAATCTTCATAGCATTTCTGAACAGATGGATCAATGCTTAACCCGCCATTCTTCAAACCGTCAATCAAACTGACCACATAAGCATGATTTACATTTCCGGAGCCGGTCCCTCCGGCAATAAAATCGTATGATGTACGTCCGAACACAGCTATGTTTTTTATTTTAGAGTGAAGAGGTAAAGTGTTTCTTGTGTTTTTCAAAAGGACCATTCCCTCCTGAGCCGCTTGACGGGTCAAGACAGCATGTGCTTTCAGATCAGGTTGATTATCTGCGACATAGCCCTTAAACCTCGGCGTTCTCAAGATTAGTTCCAATATATGTCTGACATTACGATCTATAATATCCATAGAAAGGCGTCCATTAAGTACCGCCTTCTTAATATCATCACGCTGCGACTTTTTCCCCGGCATAAGAAGATCGTTGCCCGCTTCCATCTGAAGGGTAACGTGCTGACCGCCATACCAGTCGGTCATGACCATGCCCTTAAATCCCCATTCACGCCTGAGAATATTGGTAATCAAATCACTTCGCTCACTGGTCATCGTCCCATTTATCTTATTATAAGAAGTCATGACCGTCCAAGGCTGTGCTGTTTTTACGGCGATTTCAAAGGGCTTAAGGTAGATCTCCCTGAAGGTCCGGGGACTGCCGATGACATTATTACTCGTCCGGTTCGTCTCCTGGTTGTTCAGTGCAAAATGTTTGAGAGACGTACCTACGCCATTACTTTGAACACCCTTGATCATTGCGGCGCACACAGTTCCAGCCAATAACGGATCTTCAGAATAATATTCGAAATTCCGCCCATCAAGAGGATTACGTTGTATATTAGTAGCTGGAGCAAGCAAGATGTCCACGCCATAACGAAGTACTTCGTTACCCATTGCTTCACCTACTTTATAGACCAGTTGCGGATTCCAGGTTGAACTCATGACCGT
>DHOX01000025.1:0-4690 GCA_002409785.1 Prevotella sp. UBA5379
CTATCCGTAAGATGGTAGTTTCTTTAGTCTATGGTCTTTTTTGGTAGGATAGAGAAAAGGGGATGGGCATTGCAGCCGTTTTACGTGCAGTCATCCAAAAATGAGGAAGTTGGGCGGATAAATGATAAAACTGAATAAAAGATAGTAGTTTTTGAGAGAAATTCGTTACTTTTGCATTAAACTGACATTTGAGGAATGAAAAGACATTTTGTAGTCGTTTTATTGGCTTTGCTATCCTCCGTTCTGATTGTACCGGTTTCTTTTGCCGGTTCTGTCAGAAACAAACGGTTTACATTGGTCATTGATGCCGGGCATGGAGGACACGATACGGGTGCAATAGGAGCAATGTCAAATGAAAAAGACATCAATCTTAAGGTCGCTTTGGCTTTCGGACGGGATGTAGAGCGTAATTGCCCTGATGTGAGGGTGATCTATACGCGGAAAACGGATGTGTTTGTGCCTTTGATGGATCGGGCGAATATTGCTAATCGTAATGATGCCGATTTGTTCATCTCTATTCATACGAACGCACTTCCTGATGGCAGAGTAGCCAGGGGGTTCGAAACCTGGACGCTGGGGATGCATCGTGCGAAGGATAATCTGGCTGTCGCTATGAGGGAGAATTCCGTTATCTCTATGGAAAAGGATTATAAGGAAACTTACCAGGGATTTGATCCGAATTCTTCTGAAAGCTATATCATGTTCGAGTTTATGCAGGACAGGAATATGGCGAAAAGTGTGGATCTGGCGGAGATGATTGAGCAGAATGTCTGCAGTCGTGCACATTGTATCGATAAGGGAGTGCACCAGGCCGGATTCCTTGTCTTAAGAGAAACTTCCATGCCGAGTTGCTTGATTGAGCTGGGTTTTATCACTACTCCTGATGAGGAGAAGGAATTGAATGACAGTAGCAAGGAAGAGGCTATTGCGGATGGAATCTATCATGCTTTTGTGGAATATAAGAACAAATATGGTCGTCGTATTACGGTTCCTTACCGCAGTACATCGAAACAAAACCTCGATATTCCTCAAATTGTTCCGGGCAGCTCAGTTCAGCAGGATGACCAGTCTTCTTCTAAGGTGTCTAGTTCTGATAATTCTCACTGGGTCCTGGTCACTCCTCAGAATAAAAGTCTGGGTACCTCACGGCCGGTTGATGGTTCTTCGTCTGCTTCTCAGCCTGACAAGCGCTTGCGCCCGTCAGCCTCAAAAATGCCTGAACGTTCGGTGAGGCCTGTCAGAAAAGAGACCGTTGATCATCGTAAGGAGGCAGAGGATGTGGATATTCCTGTATTCAAAGTACAGTTCTTGGTTTCAAGCAGGCAGTTGAAGGCAGGGGATGCTTCCTTAAAGGGACTGGATGATTTTGAGGTTTATCATGAAGGCTCTCTTCTCAAGTATACTACAGGAGGATCGACAAACTATAATGAAATTTACCGGTTGCGTAAGAGTTTGCTGGACCGGTTTCCGGATGCGTTCATCGTCGCTTTTAAGAATGGGGAAAGAATGGACGTGAATCAGGCGATTACGGAGTTTTTAAATAACAGGAAAAAATAGGGTTTATGAAGAAAGAATTCACCAAAGAGGTTAAGATTGCTCTTGTAGCAATTGTCGGGATTATTGTCCTTTTTTTCGGAATTAAATTTCTGAAGGGGATGAACCTGTTCTCAAATGATGATACTTATTATATGACTTTTCGAAATATTGCCGGGTTAGGAACTGCTGCGCCGATTTATGCTGATGGGTATAAAGTGGGTACGGTCAAGAGTATCCAGTATAATTATGCCGGGAATGGTCCTATCCGGGTCAAGATCGGCGTGGAAAAGGGGATGCGTATTCCTCTGGGGAGCAGGGCGGAAATCCAGAAGGACATCATGGGTAATATGCAGGTGGATATTCTGATGGCTAATAATCCAGCCAATAGAATAGAACCGGGACAGGTCATCCCCGGAATCATGGATGGAGGGGTGATGGCTAAGGTTCAGGGTATGGTGCCTTCTATAGAGAAGATGATGCCTAAGATCGATTCTATTCTCACGGGTTTGAATGCGTTGGTGTCTAATCCTGCGTTGGCCAGATCTCTTCATAATATCCAGGTAACAAGTTCTAACCTCGCTCTTTCTAGCCGCCAGTTGAATATCTTGATCACTGGTCTTAACCAACAGGTACCGGGGCTGATCCGCCGGGCTGACGGAACATTGGATAATGCAAACGGGATGATGGTCAATGGCCGTAAATTTACGGATAACCTGGCCTCTCTGAATATTCAGAAGACCATGTCACAGATCAATGCCACTCTTGAGCAGGTCTACCAACTGAGTGAAAAGCTCAATGATGAAAAAGGGACGCTGGGAAAACTGATGAAAGATCCGGCTTTGTATGATAATATGAATGCGACGATGCGCAGTGCCGATTCGTTACTGATAAATATAAAAGCTCATCCTAAGCGGTATGTGCATTTTTCCGTGTTTGGGAAAAAAGATAAATAATTAAGTCGCAAGTGATCATTTTATCCTCTCCATTCAATGTCAATGGGGAGGATTTTTTAATCTCATCCTTGAGGAGATCTGAGGTTCCTGAAAGGGGGGAAAATCCGGGGGCAGGAAGCCTCTCACTAATTAAATTTTGTCTAAATAGAAGGAGGCTTTGTTTCACACTCTTGTAAATCTTGTTTTAGTATTTGAAAATGAGCTGGTTTAGAGTCTGTCCCGGAAGTGTTTCACTCCTTGTATTATCACTTTTTCGAAAAGTTGATATATCGTTAATTATCAGTGCTTTATAGAATTTGAATAAAGAACAGGATGAAAGGAACCTTAAAATCTCTTAATTACCCGATAACAAGCCGTTTACAGCGATTATGAAAAAGAGGTATTGCCGAGCATGATTTGTGTAATTGGGAAATGTTTTATATCTTTGCAAAAAGAAGACCGTATGCCGAATGACTCTGTCATTGGACAGGAGGGACGGATCCGTGTGACCGGCTCCTTTCCTTTCTCGAAAAAGGTGAAATGGTGGATAGAGACTTTCTGACTCGGAAGGTTGATCATCTTACGGAATTTCGCCTTAGTTAACCTGCTGGCCATGCCTGCTGTTTTCCAGGTGTAACGTCAGGATGTTGCTTGACAACATTTTGCGGTGTGAATATGAAAATCAATTAAAAGCGTGTTTTTATAGCATGAAAGAAGATAGTCCTAAAGATCTTTGGGATCAGGCTCTTATGCTCATCAGAAACAATCTGGATGAGAAAGCCTATAATACCTGGTTCAAACCTATTGTTTTTGAATCATACGATGAGCAGAAGACAACCCTTCTGGTGCAGGTGTCAAGTGGTTTCGTGTATGAGTATCTGGAGGCCAACTATGTGGACCTGATGAGCAAGGCTTTGAAGAAATTTTTCGGTGAAGGTATTCGTCTGACTTATCGTATTGTCACTGACAAGGAGCATAACCTTACGCAGAATATTGAGGCTGATCCTGCTGATGCCATTCACCCCAAATCCGTGTCGGGTGCAAACCAGTCTCCTTCGATCCTGGATGCCGCAAAGCCACAGCAGATAGATTCACAGTTGAATCCGAAACTTACCTTTTCCAATTATGTGGAAGGGGACAGCAATAAACTCTCAAGATCTATCGGGCTGACTATTGCCGAGCATCCTAATACGGCGCAGTTTAATCCTATGTTCATCTATGGTCCTTCCGGTTGTGGCAAGACGCATCTGATCAATGCGATCGGAAATGAATGCAAGAGATGTTACCCGCAGAAGCGCATCCTTTATATCAGTGCACGACTCTTCCAGGTACAATATACGAGCGCAGTCCTCAATAATCATGTCAATGATTTCATCGGATTCTATCAGACCATAGACATGCTGATTGTAGATGATATTCAGGAGTGGATGGGGAAAGCGAAGACACTGGATACTTTCTTTCATATCTTCAATCATCTTTTTAAAAATGGACGGAGAATTATCCTGGCCAGTGATCGGCCGCCAGTCGAACTCAAGGATATGCCGGATCGACTGCTGACCCGTTTCTCTTGTGGCCTTATCGCTGAACTTGAAAAACCTAATAAGCAGCTCTGCAGGGATATTCTGGTCAATTTAATACGCCGCAATGGTCTTGCTATCCCGGATGATGTGGTGGAATATATCGCTGAAAATGCCGATGGCAGTGTGAGGGATCTCCAAGGGGTCATCAACGGACTTCTGGCTTACAGCATCACATACGGCGGGGATATTAACCTCAAGCTGGCTGAAAGGGTGATCAAGCGTGCCGTAAAGGTGGATGATGAACCGCTTACACTGGATGATATTGTCAATACGGTATGCAGACATTTTAATGTGTCACCTAATTCTGTGAACAGCCGGAGCCGTAAGCATGACTATGTCATTGCCCGGCAGGTCAGTATGTATATGGCTCAGAAATATACGAAGATGCCTGCCACAAGAATTGGAAAACTGGTGGGTAACCGTGACCATTCTACGGTCGTGCATAGTTGTTCTAAAGTGGAAGGGCGTATCAAGGTGGATCGTTCCTTCCGGGATGAACTGGTGTCCATAGAGAATGCTTTTAAACTGAAGGGTTAGTCTGAAGCGGAATAATAGAATTTGATCTGTTCTTAGATAAAAACAGGGGGTGAGACTCAAGCCAGTCTCACCCCCTTATTCGTTAGTCTTCTATCCGTAGTGTCC
>DHOX01000025.1:4840-11616 GCA_002409785.1 Prevotella sp. UBA5379
GTCCTTATCCTTCTGACGGAAGGGACACAGAGAGGATAGGCATCTCAGAATGGAAGGTTGATGGACATTCCTGCAATCAGCCAGAAGCCGGGTTGCGGGACATTCCCTACTTCAACATAATCCTTGTCCAGAATGTTGTTCGCCTCAAGATAAGCGTTCCATTTCTTCTCACGCCAACTCAGTTTGCCGTCAAGGATCCCATAAGTGGTATAGCTATGGATATGACCGTTGACATCCACATAGGAGCCCATGCGGTGCTGAAGCCGGTATTGCAATCCTAAATCGAGATTGTGCCAAAGATTCAATTCTACATCCGTAACCAACTTGTTCTTCAGGTATTCCAGGGCATAGATGCTCTGGATGCCTGTACGCTCATGCTTGGTCTGGTTGATATAACTGTAACTGAGTTGGAAGTTCTGTAGAAAATGCTGGTCTGGAATGAGCTGCAGGAAATCGAAATCCAGGGAGGTCTCTACTCCCAGGGAGTTGATCTTCCCGAAATTGACTGATTTCCAGACGGGAGACCCACTTTCATCCTTCGAGCCATCATAAATCCAGTCGATGAGATTCTTGTAATGGTTGTGATAGATGCTGGCTTTGCCGCTGATGCCCTGTGCCTGGTATTTAATACCGGTTTCAAGGGCTGACAGTTCTTCTGGTTTCAGATGTGGGTCTGCCAGATACCCACCGACGGAATAGTATAGTTCGGTGAACGATGGCATCCTCAGTGAGGTGTTGAATGAAGCATAGAGCTTCCAGTTGTTTCCGATCCGGTAACTGGCATCAATGCCCGGATAGACACGCATGTTCATGTCTGCCCAACTGTTCTTTACTGCGATCAACCCTGCTGAGAGCGTAAAACGACTGAGCAGGATATTATGCTCCAGCACAAACTGCACGTTTGTCCGGTTTACGCCTTTCAGGTATTCCAGTCCTGTGCCATGAACAGGTCTGGGATGTTCCAGCGTTTCCCCGAGGTTGGTGCTCACCAGGTCTTCATCCCGGATTTCCGCACCTATAGCTGTGCGCCCTAACAACCAGTCAAAATAACCGTTCAGGTTTACGCCGTAGACATCTGTGCGGTGGTAATTGAAGGGATATTTATCCGCTGCCCCCCGGAAGAGTTCAAACCGGTCCATCGTACGGTTCCAGTAGATAGATGGCTTGAGGTGGAAGATACCGGTCTTGTTCTCTGCCTGCAAGGCTGTATAGGTCTTGAAGGTATGTTCAAACTGGTCATCGAACCTTGAACTGTATGAAGTACTGCTGCCCCAGTTCTTCGTACTCATTCCTGCATACCAGTTGACTTGTATGTCCGGATCTTCATAGTTTCCCTGATAAAAGGTCTTTCCCCCTTTATAATCCATGTTCAGGTGCCCGGCTTTGTTCCGGCTGAAACCGTCACTGCGGGTATAACTTCCTGAAATCTGATTGTTCCAGTATCCCTTCGCTATATTAGCTCTGCCGCCGGCAGAGAGATAGCCGAAAGAACCTCCTTCGGCATGAGCCGTAAGACTGCTTTGCCTGGGCGTGCGCGTCACGATGTTGATTGCTCCTAGGAGGGAAGAAGTTCCATAAATTCTGCCTGCAGGGCCTTCCAGCACTTCGATGCGCTCGATGTCGCTCAGGTCTACAGGCAGGTCAAATGCGTTGTGGCCAGTCTGTGGGTCACAGATATTGATGCCGTTGAGCAAGATGGTGATCTGTTCATCATTACCGCCACGGATGCTGACATCCGTCTGGGCGCCGATAGGGCAACGTTGCCGGACATCTACGCCTACGGCGTATTTTAACAGATCGTTGACACTTTGCACCGGCGCGGCAGCAATATCCTTTCGCGTCAGTACAGTAACCATTCTCGCTTGCTGACTCCTTGTCAGCGGCGCCCGGCTTGCGGTCACATCGACCTCGTCGAGCTGTTGCTCCTTCCTGAAGGTTGAATCAGAAGCTGCCTTGTTCACATCTGTGCTGATGCCGGCTGCTCTTGCATGAGACAGCGTGGCAATGCTCAGGGTGCCTACAAGAACTTCCTTGCCCAGTACGGAGAACAGTGCGTAACCCTTGTTCGCAAATCTCTTGAACTTCAGGCTGCGGCGCTTGTTGAAAATTGTTTTGTACATTGATTAATTTTAAAAAAATCATCTTGCCTTATGGCAAGCGACCGCAAAGGTAATCATTTTATGTGATAAAAATATAATTTGAACGATAAAAGTGTGGATTTGTGGCTTTCTCGTCATGCTCCGGTGTTCATGGCTGGTGCTTTGCTCTTTAGGGAAATTACCTTAAAGACTGAATGAATACTTGCTGGTTACTCGAAAAGGGGAGTGCGAATCTTTTCCCCGATCAGACAATTATGGATCAGGGGAAACAGACTCGTCCTGCCGTATGGTTATGCTTTCAACCCTGGTGGCTCTCTGGTGCCGTTGCTCCTTGGGGCTTCCTTCTTTTCACTTCAAAGGTGCGGAAAACGAGATAGAGTCCGTCACCCTCCAGTTCTATCTGCTTGCCGGTGGCCTCGTTCAGACTGCCTTGCCAGAGTTCTTGAAAGGCAAAGACAGGCCATGTCATCCCTGCCCCGCTGAGGTGTTGACAACTAAAATTGAAGATACTGATCTGCTGGCCGGGTTTTGTCGCAAAGGTGCATTTCCCGTGAGCCGGTACGAACCATCCATAGTCGGTGACCATTACTGGCTGGACGTGGAGTCTGCGGTAATAGAATACCATCAGTCCTATATTGGAAAAGGTATGATCCTCTCGCTTTCCCGATGCGCCGAGATAGGCAAAGGTGGCGAGGGTAGGGATGTCTTCCGCCTGGTCTTCCAGAGGGGTAAAGTCTGACGGCTGGCCATAGACCACAGGTATGCCTCTCAGGGACAGCGCATATCTGGTAGCTTTCGTCATGTCATTGTCCATTTGCTCACTGAAAGGATGGAAGAGACGGGCATAGCGTTTCTTGTACTCTTCGGGTAGGGAATCTCCGTCTCCGACGATTGCGTCGGGGATACGGTCCTGGAATTTGAGCAGGTGCTGCGCTGCGCCGTCACAACAAATGAGTGGTCTGGCTCTTGACAGGATCCCAGAAGGAATCTGGTGGGCGGGGAAATCTCCGTCTGCAAGGATAACGGCATCAAAGGTGCTTCGTGAAGAAATCAATGGATAGTTCATAATCATTATTTGTTCAATAGGAAAAACGTATGGCCTCTTATCTGGATAGGCGGTGTCTCCTTTAACCCTTTTCCGCGGTGTTTCCTTCGTGCTGCCTTTCTTCGGACATCATCTTCTTCCATTTGAAAAAACCGGCTACGCACACGATCACATAGACCACGTTCAACCCGGCCATGAACGGAATTCCTTTATAGACATAGAGCACGGCACTGACCGCATCGACGATCATCCAGATATACCATTGCTCAAGGTATTTCCTGGCCAGAGCCCACAGGCCGATAAAACTCAGGGAGTTGATGAAGGAGTCGCAGATGGGTACATTAGAGTTGGTAAACCGGATCAGAACCCAGTAGATGAGCACCCAGGCGATGAGCCAGATCAATGTGGACGGAAGGATCAGCCTGGCCTTGAAATGAGTGATGGGCATCTCTTTCTCGTCCGCTGCCTGCTGTTTCTTCTTCCCGAACTTCCATACGATATAACCGTAAACGGCGGCCAGGGTGTAATAGATATTCATGCCGAAGTCAGCATAGAGGCCATGTTGCCAGTAGAGTACTATGCATAACAGCGGCATGATGATGCCTACAACCCAAAGCAGGATGCTGGCTTTATATTCCAGCCAGACATAGACGAGCCCTACGAGGGTCGTCAGTATGTCCAGCCAGTGTTCATTGAGGAATGTCTCCATTGTCTAGAAGCGAATGGTCAGATGTCCCATCATATTGAATCCGGCCATGGGGTTGAATCCGATCTGATAGTAACGCTTGTCAAGGGTATAGCCACTTGACTTGCTTACGGCGGAGTAGACCCAGCCCATTGCGGCATAGTGACGGTCAAAGAGGTTGTTCAGGTCAAGGCCGAGAATAATGTGCTGGATCGGTTTCCATAAGTTGCGGAACTTCAGGGTATAGTTGAGATGGAGATCGGTCTGTGAATAGCAGGGCAAGGCGCGGTCTCTGTTCTCTGTATTGTCAAGATACTGCCGGCTTACGAAATTGGTATGCCAGATGCCTTGGAACCCTGCGAAATGCACCGTCAGAAATCCGTTCAGGATCGTAGACGGAGAAAAACTCAGGGTAGATTTGCTGTAGTGTTCGTGTGCAGGATGGTCTTTGTCATCCCAGTCATCAATAGCCTCTGTGAAGTCATTGATGCGATTCCTGCTTAGTGCAGCATTGCCTTCGAGTGTCAGGAACTTGAACGGATCATATCCTGCGGTGATCTCTGCTCCCATACGGTACGACTTCTTGATGTTCGTGGTCAGGTTCTCACCGATGTCACTGAGTTCCCCGGTCTGGACAAACTGGTTGTGATAGGCCATGTCATAGAAGTTGATGCCTGCTCGCCAGTTGCTTCCGTTGCATTCATAACCGAGTTCCCAGTCAGTTACCTTTTCTGCTGTAGGAGCCGGATAATTATCATTGTTCGTGAAGTTATTGCGTTCCGGTTCGCGGTGGCTGATGGCGACAGATGCGTATGCCCGCTGCGAATCCCAGTGCAGGTTCACGCCGGCTTTAGGGTTGAAGAAATCATAGTGCTTGTTGATGTCAAGGACCTGGTTGGTATAGGTCCCTTTCGGGAAATGGTCATTGATGCCGGTGGTCTTATAGTCGACATGGCGGTATTGGAGATCCAGGAAGAGATCAAACCAGTCTGTGACCTTTCCCGTGGTCTTGATGAACCCACTGTAGTCGCCCTTATGTGCGTCTGAATTATAGTAGGGATAGTCCTGTCCGTCAGGCATGTATCTGGCAGCCAACTCGGGATCTGCCATATAGGTCAGACGGCCCCAATGGTGGCAGGTAAAATACTGGAGGGCCAGGCCACCGGTAATATCCAGATATTTGCTTTTATAGTCGGTATCCCAGATGAAACCGTAGGTGTTTTGAGTGAGCCCTTTCTTCCGGATGAAATCTGTTGTTTGCAGGACCGTTCCGTCAGACTTTGTGAAATCGCGTAATCCGAATTTTGAGAGTTTGTTGTTATATCTGAACTCATCATAATAACCGTAACCGTAGGTGTAACGGAGGGCAGCGTTGGTCGTCCAGTGGGGATTGATCTCCCAGGCTGCGGAGAGAATATTGTGGTTCTGGTAGAAATTGTCGGTCGTTCTTTTCCAGAGTGATCCGTCTGACAGTTGGTAGCGTTCTGTCTCGTATTTCCCGTTTTTGTCTTTCACAAAGGTCCAGGTTTTCGGATCGAGGATAAGGTGTTCATAGAGGTTGTTGAATTTTCCGAGTCCGGCATCGTACATGTCTTTATAGGTACGGATGCCTTCATCCATAAGGGATGCGTCATCGTTGCCGGCTACCACGCCGTTCCAGCCTTGTCCGGTCTTCTCGAAATTACCGATGTTCTTATACTTAAGGACGAATCCGTTGCCCAGGTAAGTCAATCCTCCGTAGTAGGAACCGGACCGGCCGTCAGTGCCATGGAGGTAACCGTCTGTGCGGGTTTCGTGGTATGTTCCGTCAAAGACGAGTCGGTCAGCCATTAGCCCGGTGGAGAAGTTGGCTCCTGCATTGTATGTGTTGAATGAGCCGTAGGAGCCGGTCAGCTCCAGGTAAGGATGATAAGACGGGGTAAGGGTACTCAGGGAGATGGAACCGCCGAAGGCTCCATCACCATTCGTTGAAGTGCCTACGCCGCGTTGGATCTGGGCTGATTGGAGAAGGGCCCCGTAAGAATTCATGTTTACCCAGAAGACGGTCTCGTCTTCGGGAGAGTTTAACGGCACGCCGTCAATGGTGACATTGATGCGGCTACCGGCAGCTCCGCGCAGACGCATATAGACGGGGCCAGTGCCGGTTCCGTTTTCGCCCCATGCCAGGACTCCGGGAGTCTGGGCAAACAGGAAGGGGAGTTCCTGGCCGGTCTTGGAGAAAGCCGCCAGGTCGTTCCGGTTGATGTTGGCTACTGCAAATGGTGCATTCTTCTTGGCACGAATGGCATTGACCACAACTTCTGAAAGCCTGTGGGTCCTTGTCGTATCGGCCTGTTGAGCATTGATTGTGCTCATGCCGATCAGGGCAAGGGACAGCAATACAATCTTTTTCATTATACCTGTAATATTAAAAAAAACAAAGGGAGTTTGTCTTACCTACGCCGGCATTATCCGGATCAGGTTGATGGGTATATTCTCAGCACCGCCAATTGCAGACTTTTCCCGTTTCTTGAAAAACGTATAAACGAATGCGGCGGAGCACCCCCTAAATGGCGGTTTGCCATTCGAGTGCAAAGATAGAATAAATTGTTGAAAACACAAAGAATACTCTTAAAATTCTTTAATGAACTAAAAAAGTCCTTTTCCCGACAGGAGAAAAGGACTTTCTTAGTTTGATCAGATGGTCATCCGTTTATTTTCCACATTGCTCGCACGGATTCCACGGCTTCAACTGTTTGAAGAAGTCATTACCCTTATCATCTACGAGGATGAATGCGGGGAAGTCCTTCACGACGATCTTCCAGATGGCTTCCATACCGAGCTCTGGGAAAGCGACACAGTCGATGCTCTTGATGCACTCTTTGGAAAGCAGTGCGGCGATACCACCGATGGTACCGAGATAGAAACCGCCGTGCTTCTTGCAGGCATCCGTGACAACTTGTGTGCG
>DHOX01000025.1:11875-27068 GCA_002409785.1 Prevotella sp. UBA5379
CCGCAGGAGTATCCTTCGGGAGTCTTGGCCGGTCCGGCATAGAGGATAGGATGGTCTTTGAAATATGGGGGCAGATCCTGTCCTTTATCCAGTGCTGCCTTGAGTCTTGCGTGGGCGATGTCGCGTGCTACGATGATCGTTCCGCTGAGGCTGACACGGGTGGAAACTGGATATTTGGTCAGTTCTTTGCGGACACTGTCGATACCTTTGTCCAGGTCAATCTCTACCCCTTTAGGACCCTCACCGGCTTTGCGATATTCGGCAGGGATAAGCTCTGAAGGATTTTCATCCATCTTCTCCAGCCAGATGCCGTCACGGTTGATCTTTCCTTTGATGTTACGGTCTGCTGAGCAACTTACGCCGATGCCGACAGGACAACTGGCTCCGTGGCGGGGCAGGCGGATGACACGTACATCGTGTGCGAAATACTTGCCGCCAAACTGTGCACCGAGTCCGATATGGCGGGCTTCTTCAAGGAGTTTTCCCTCCAGGTCTTTATCCCTGAACGCACGGCCGGTCTCATCCCCCTTGGTAGGCAGGTTGTCATAATACTTGATAGAAGCTAACTTGACCGTAAGCAGGTTCTTTTCGGCACTTGTACCACCGATCACGATAGCGATATGGTAGGGAGGACAGGCTGCCGTACCCAGGCTTTTCATCTTCTCTACAAGGAAAGGAATCAGGGTGCTTTCATTCTGGATAAGCGCCTTGGTCATCGGCCAGTAATAGGTCTTGTTGGCTGACCCGCCGCCTTTGGCTACGCAGATGAAACGGTATTCTTCTCCCTCGGTAGCCTCTATGTCTATCTGGGCAGGAAGATTGCAGCGTGTGTTCACTTCGTCATACATCGTCAGGGGGGCATTCTGGGAGTACCGCAGACTGTCCTGTGTGAAGGTGTTGTATACTCCACGGGAGAGAGCTTCGGCATCATCAAAACCGGTGTATACCTGCTGTCCCTTTTCTCCGTGGATGATGGCTGTGCCGGTATCCTGGCAGAAAGGCAGAACGCCCTTGGAGGCAATATCGGCATTGCGAAGGAACTGGAGGGCAACATATTTATCATTCTCAGAAGATTCGGGATCTTCCAGAATGGCGGCTACTTGTTTGTTATGAGCGCGGCGGAGCGTGAATTCTGCATCGTGGAAGGACTGCTGGGCCAGCAAGGTCAAGGCCTCTTTGCTGACTTTCAGAATCTCTTTTCCCTCAAATTTACCTGTGCTCACCCCTTCTTTGGTAAGCAGTCGATATTCTGTGTCATCCTTTCCGGTCTGGAACATCGGAGCGTACTTGAAATTTGGTACTTTTTCCATAGTAACAATGTTTTATATTAATTTAATGAGTCTTTATTCCTTTCTGATGTGTTAGCTTTCCATCTTTTCGAGGAAATCATATAGTTCTGATTCTTCTACGTCACCCAACTTGAATTCCCGCTTCGCGTCGTTCTTAATGGTGTTAAGCCATTCGGCATGGGCGGGCTCACATTCTTCAATCAGGCGCCGGACATCTTCTTCTGTGATCGTATCGGAATGTTCAAGGTCCAGAATGAACTGATAGGTCCACGCCCATTTATAGTCTTCATAGTTGAGATGCATATTCAGAAAGCGGTCGTGAATGGTCAGTAAATCATTCACTTTTCCGGCTTTGATGTCTTCCAGCAGTCTTT
This sequence comes from Prevotella sp. UBA5379, assembly GCA_002409785.1. Classification (GTDB taxonomy): domain Bacteria; phylum Bacteroidota; class Bacteroidia; order Bacteroidales; family Bacteroidaceae; genus Prevotella. The sequence continues at coordinate 13,539 of DHOX01000025.1, forward strand.
GCTCTTCCTCTTCGGGAGCCAGAAGGCCGCAGAGATCGCACCACCTGCCTGTCCCGGTGTCACTCTTCGGCACTTCGAGGGGATGCTTCTTGAGTTCGCTCTCCAGGAACAGCCGGATGAGCATGTCGTAGGACTTGATGCCTTTCTGCATGGAAGAGTTCCGGATATAGCATCCTCCATAATTGTATTTCTCTATATGCTGTCCCTGTTCTTCACGGAGACCTTCAAGGATTTTCTTCCCTCGCACACACTCTGAGACGACAAAAGGGGACAACCAGTCGAAATTGACAAAACTCCGGCTCGCGGAGTCTGAAAGCGGACGCATATCCCTCCGGGGCCATTTGTGTATATCTCGATAGGTGCCAACGGTGGTTACATTATGCCCTGGCGCTATACAGGTCTCCATCCCGTCCCCGAAAAGGTAACTGAAGGGCAGGTCCTGGACGGTGGGATGGGTCTGTATCCATCCCATGCACATGGTGAACGCTCCGATGTGGGCCGGCCAGAAAATCTGGGAGCCGCTGGAGGTCTTGTCTCCTCGCTCCATGGTCCCCCAGTGGATGGGCCCCATCTTATAGGCATGGTTGGAAAAGTTGGTGTTGGCTCCGGCATTGTAAAATGAGAATTCTCCCGCAATGAGCAAACTGTTCTTGTGATGACTTACGGTGAAAGGACCACAGAGGGCTGCACAGGTCTCTCCGTTGCCTATAAAACTGTTGGCAAAGAAGAGGCTGCTTTCCGTCGAGGCGTTGACAATATGACAGGCTTCTCCGATAAAACAATTGTTCACGTGGGCACCGTCAAGGATGGAACTTCCTGCCTGCACGATACTGTTGTCCAGGATGACGTTATTGCCGATATAAGTGCTTGATTCTGGAGAACTGAGAATGGAACATTCACTGATCCTGCTGGCTCCGGAGATCTCACAGTCATCATTGATGATGGTATTCGTGACCTCTGTCGTATTTACGATTTTTACCCGATAGCCGAGAACGCCTCTTGGTGGTTTCCTTTCTTTCAGATAGTTGTGGATGATGGCACGGAAGGCTTTCCGGAATTCTTGATCGTCGGCATGACGGATCTGGAATGCCGCAATCTGGGTGTTGAGGCTGTCAAAGAGAATGACATTTCCGTCTCCGCTTTCATTCCTGACACTGATGACATTCCCTTCTCCGAAAGTGGCATCTGATGTGGTGTTCATCTTCCCGATGTTGGAAATGTAGCATTCCTCACCAATATCGTAGTTGTTGATGTAGTTGCCTGTTCTCTCGATCAGACAGTTATCTCCTAGGGTAACATCCTTGAGGACTGCACTGTAAATGCCCGAGTGCTTTGAAAATCCTTCATCCACAGTGATGTTCTTCTCGAAGACTCCCAGGTTGACTTCTCCATAGAACTTTACTTCCCTGAGGTATTCGGTGGAGAAATTCTCTGCGACATTGATCGCTGTCCAATCTTCGGCCTGGCATCCTTGACTTTCAAGGGTGCTGATCTCTTCTTCGGTTAAACTTCTGTAATCGTCCATATATTTATTGGTTAGAGTTCTCAATCTCAGTTGGGAATCCTTTCTGTCATTTATAAATCGATAGTCTTACCTGTGTCACGATACTCCTCCTCATGAGGGTACTGGCATATACGCTCTTCGGTTTCTTTATTCCACTTCCGGATAGAGGAAATCGTTGTAGGGATATTTTTGAACGTGAAGTTCACGGACGCGTTTATAAAGAGCATGATGCAGCTCTTCCATGTTTTCTTTCGTCTTTGCCGAAATGAAGATGCAGTTCTCATTGTATTTTGCCATCCATGTCTTCTTCAGTTCCTCCAGGGTCACATTGGACCGGTCTGCAGGGGTAAGGTCATCCTTCTCTTTCTGTACCCAATGGTAATTGTCTATTTTATTGAACAGGATCATTTCGGGTTTGTCTGCACAGCCTATTTCTTTCAGGGTCTGCTGGACTACCTGTATCTGTTCTTCGAAATCGGGATGTGAGATGTCTACGACATGTAACAGCAGGTCTGCTTCACGGACCTCATCCAGTGTGGACTTGAAGGAATCTACCAGGTCGGTGGGCAGCTTCCTGATAAAGCCTACGGTATCGGCTAACAGAAACGGGAGGTTCTTAATGACAACTTTCCGCACGGTTGTATCCAGCGTAGCAAAGAGTTTGTTTTCTGCGAATACATCACTCTTGGCCAGGAGGTTCATGATGGTGGACTTTCCTACATTGGTATAGCCGACGAGGGCTACACGAATGAGCCTTCCCCGGTTCTTGCGCTGCGTGCTCTTCTGTTTGTCGATCTCGGCAAGGCGGTTTTTCAGCAGACTGATGCGGTTGGTGATGATCCGGCGGTCCATTTCCAACTGTGTCTCGCCTGGTCCACGGAGGCCTACGGTACCCTTTCCGCCACCTCCTCCTGAACCTCCGCCCTGTCGTTCAAGATGGGTCCACATCCGCTGCAGGCGGGGGAGCAGGTAACGGTCTTGTGCCAGTTCAACCTGTGTCTTGGCTGCGGCTGTTTTCGCACGCATGGCGAAAATATCAAGGATCAGACTGGTCCTGTCGAGAATCTTCACATCAAGGACTTTTTGGATGTTCCTGATCTGCCGTGCAGAGAGTTCATCATCAAAGATCACCATACCGATAGGGCGGTCATTGTCATCCTCTTCCTTGATGTAAGCGCTGATCTCTTCTAGTTTTCCTTTGCCTACGTAGGAAGTCTGACTGGGAGCATCAATCTTCTGGGTGAACCGCTTGATCGTCCTGGCTCCTGCGGTGTCCGCCAGAAATTCCAGTTCATCAAGGTATTCACCTGTCTTTTCCTCATCTTGATCTTTTGTGATCAATCCTACCAGGATAGCAGTTTCAACTGTGCCTCTCTTTTCTATAGAATCTTCAAATTCGTTCATCTCGTCTTTATTTTCTATGCAAAGATAATTAATTTAATTTCTTTATGCACTAAAGTTCAAGGATAATTAGGCTTAAATGTTCTTTTTATTTATAAAAGGGAGAAAAACGTTTGACCTGGTGAATATGGACCGCAAGGATTAATTCCCGTGATACATCAGTGGATGCATCAACGACATTATTACCAGGCCTTGGAGACATCATTACCAAGCCTTGGAAACAACGTTACCAAGCTTTGGAAACATCGTTACCAGGCTTTGGAGACAACCTTACCAGTCTTTGGTAACATCGTTGCTGATATAGGGGAGAGGAATAGGGTTACCTAAGTAGGGTAACAAGTCCCGACACTAATCTAATTCGGATTTTAACTCTTGATAGGATAGTCTGTTGAGGCTGGTGACTCGCAAACGTTTACGTGGTTTTTTTTAGAAAAACGTGCCGATTATTTGATTTAAATCAATTTTATCTATAACTTTGCAACAGTTGAAAAATAATATATCCAAACTGATTTTCAAGAAAATAATAACTACATTATCAAACGAACTGCTGAAACATTTGAAGATGATGAAATATGCTTCGACGTGATGTCGGAGCATTATTTTTTGCTATTTCCCGTAATTCTTTTACCTTATTTATTTCTGATCTGAGAATTTGTTTTTGATCTGATTTTTGCATAAACCATTGGATGGGGACCGTTACTTTTCCTTGCCCTGTTGCTGATCTGACTTTTTAAAGGGAAACCTTTTATGTGGAGGTCTTATATGGCTTTGTGGTTCAAAAGATCAAAAAGATCATTTCTGTATGTTCGTGTTTATCATGATTTTAAAAACAGGCCCTTATAAAAACGAGATTCCCGGAAACCTTTGTCTCAAAGAATTCCGGGAAGAGAGAAATTTCTTAGTTCGCTAACTAGTCTTTTTACTCTAAAACCTAATAACCTAATCTAATAACCTAATAACCTAATTTAATAATCTAATAACCTAATCGAATAACGATTTCTTGTTTTCTATATGAAAAGTGAATCTTTCTTTTGTTCGATTGCAAAGATACCAACTTATTTTTATGTTGGATAATTATTTCAGTTAATTCCAATAAATGTTCAGTAATAAGATTAAATATAAAATTATGAATGTTAATTTGTAACTCGATTTGCACAAAAATATTAAATGATTCTTGTGAAAGTCTAATGTTAACCGTCCTTTTTCATCAGTATTTCAACCAGGACACCCGTTTGGGTATCCTGGTCGTCAAGTTTGCAGATGTCTTTCAGAAAGAGCAGTTTACGACATCTTCTTTACTCCGGATGCACTTCCATTGCGTATCCACCGCCTGGAGCCATGTGTATTTTCAGGAGTCCGTCTGCCGGAATGGTTATTTCCGTTTTCTGGTAATCTTCTGCAAAACGATCAGCGTTGACACCATCCTGGAAAACGACAGCCTTTTTACCTGCGAGGGACTTAAGGTCCAGAGTCAGGTCACGTGCTGTCCAGTTATTCACGGCGCCGACGTACCAGATGTTGCCCTTCCGGCGGGCGACAGCAGCATATTGTCCCACTTTTCCGGCTAAAGGACGGGTCTGATCCCAGGTGGTGGGGATTCCGGCGATAAAGTCAGTACATTCTGGTTCTTGCTCATAGTGCGTGGGGCTGTCACAGAGCATATTCAACGGTGAGAAGAAGACCACATATTCAGCCAGCTGATGGCAGCGTGTTCCCTGACTCATCGGATCACTGTTACAAGGGCGGAAGGTCTCTTTCGTGCCATTGTGCATGGCACCTTGAGTATAATCCATCTGGCCCTGGAGCTGCCGGGTGTAGGGGAGGGTGACGTCATAGTCTACCTGGTCGTATCTCTGCATGGTCGACCATTTGTTCTGTTCTTGTCCTGCTACAGCCTCAAAGTTAAGGACATTCGGGTAAGTGCGGTTCAGACCGGTAGGTTTATAGGTCCCGTGAAAATCGAGGATAAGATGATATTTCGCAGCCATGGCGGCAGCACGGTAATGGAAGTTGACGCATTTGGCGTCATTCCGGTTGAAAAAGTCGATCTTGAAACCCTTGACACCCATCTGGGAATAATGCTTGCATACCTCTTCCATATCCCGGTCGAAAGCATAATATCCGGCCCAGAGAATGATGCCTACATTTTTCTGCTTTGCATAACTGATGATTTCCGGCAGGTTAATTTCCGGTACGATCTGCATGAGATCTGCTTTCCCGTTAACGGCCCATCCTTCATCCAGGATGACATATTCGATGTGGTGTTTGGAAGCGAAGTCGATATAATATTTATAGGTCTCAGTGTTTACTCCGGATTTGAAGGGAACATGATATAGTCCCCAGTCATTCCACCAGTCCCAGGCTACCTTTCCGGGGTGGATCCAGGAGGTGTCCTGAAAACGGGCCGGTGCGGCAAGGCGATAGACCATGTCATTGTTCATCAACTGTTTGTCTTGTCTTGAGATGCAGAGCACACGCCATGGGAAATTCCTTTGTCCATTACATTGCACCAGATAGTTCTCCCGTGACTGCACCAGTTCTTCAAGCATGTTGTGCCCGCCCTGTTTGATGGCTTTCGGATAGTTGGCAAAATACCCTTTGATAGATTTGCCATTGTCTGGATTGAGGGCAAACATTCCTGGATAATTTTCCAGGTCTGCCTCAGTGACGGCTACCTTAATGCCATTATCTGCTTCAATCACAACAGGGATGAAAGCAATGTGTTTAGCGTTCATTTGGGAAAGGGGAGCGAAGGTATAGGTGTTTTCAAAAGAGTTGTTGACCTGCTGTTCTAAGGTTCCTTCTGAGTCCGTATAGGGAACGAAAGCCTTCCAGTCTTTCGGAAAATTGAATTCGGCCTGCTCGCCGCTGACGGTGAATGGTCCCTTTTTCAAAGCCACAAAGCGATAGGCTATGCCATCATTATAGGCACGGAATATCAACTGGAATTTTTCTTTGAACGTCATCGTCAGTTCATTGTAGTCATCCTGGATCTTGTCTTTTTTATAGGCAAAGGTTTTGATGATGCCCCGATGGGTGGTCGTGACAGCAGACTTGAGTCTGGAATCCTGTCCGAAGGATTTGCTCCCGGCGATGTTCATGGAAATAACGGAAGGTGAGAGAATGAGGGTCTTGCCTACTGTGACGGCGTATGAAATGGTCTTGCCCGTATTGACATTGACATTGATCTGGCCGTCAGGTGAATGAAGTTGAAATGATTTGGCATTGATGACCATACAAATGGTCAACGCCCATAATAAGCATAGCTTTTTTTTCATGTCTATAAGAATAGATTAAAGAAATTGTAGTGTATAAATAAATTTAAATGATGTTTATCAGGTCTGAATGAATCATAGTGCTTTTCCTGGCAGGACTGATACCCTGTTTGTCAACCTGGTATCAGTCCCTGCTTTACGGTTGGGTCTCTCCTTCCACATAGTCTTCTAAATAGAGGTGTTCACCATCGAAGACGGCGTATGTATATTGCCATATCCAGTCTCCGAGGACAATCATCCGTGCTTTGTCGTTCAACCTCAGATCGAGTTTGATATGCCGGTGACCGTAGATGAAATAATCAATATTGCTATGAGTCTTCAAATATTCTTTAGTGAAGCACACCAAGTATTCCTTGTCTTCACCCAGGTAAGGAGTCTCCTTGCCATCCGCCCGTTTCAGCCTGCTGTGCTTGGCCCAGTTCAGTCCCAGAGCCATTCCCCAGCGCGGGTGCATCGCATTGAGAAGGATCTGGCAAGTACGGTTATGGAACATTTTCCGCAAGAGTTTGAACTGATTGTTAGGGTCACCTAATCCGTCACCATGGGCGAGGAAGAATATTTTGCCGAAAATTTCTGTCGTAATCGGTTTGTGATGTACGATCAGTCCACATTCCTTTTCCAGATATCCATAAGTCCAGATATCATGGTTGCCTGTGAAGAAATGAACCTCTATGCCACTATCCGTCAACTCTGAGAGTTTGCCCAGGAACCGTGTATAGCCTTTAGGCACGACATATTTGTATTCATCCCAGAAATCAAACATATCTCCTAAGAGATAGATGGCTGCGGCTTTGTCCTTAATACTGTCCAGAAAACGTACCAGGCGTCGTTCCTGGGTGCGGTTATGAGGGATAGCCAGTGAGCCCAGATGGGCATCGGATAAAAAATAGACATTCTTTCTCATTTGTCAATGGTTTGAAGTTGATCTTTCCGAGTTCTGAGAGGTTTCCACTTTGAATAATCCTTTATGACGGGCAGGGATATTTCTGACCGGCATGATAAAGAGACTTGAAAATCAGTTGAATCCCAGTTCCTCCCTGGCTTCTTCCGACATCATGCTCTGATCCCACGCAGGTTCAAAGACAAGGTTGACATTGGCGGATTTGACGCCCTCAACACTTTCAACCTTCGTGCGGACATCTTCCAGGATGAAATCGGCAGCCGGGCACGATGGCGCCGTGAAGGTCATATCTATATTTACACTCGAGTCGTCCTTGACATCTATCTTATAGATCATGCCCAGATCCCAGATGTTCACTGGAATTTCAGGATCGTAAACGGTCTTGAGGACATCTACAATCCGCTCTTCGATTTTAGTCTTTTCTTCTTGAGTCATTTCGCGCTCCTTTTTGAGGTTTATCCAGCCCATGTTCTTAACGGATGGATGTGCTGTTTCATGCAAAGATAGAAATAAATTTTGAAATACCGGTGGCAGAAGTCAAAAAACATCTGCTGGCATCTTTCTTATGCAGGGAAGATTAAGGGTGGTTTGCCTGCAGAGACGACGATCCGTGGGGAGTTTGGATCATAGTCTGCCCATTTCCCGATAGGAGTAGTATTGTCCGTCACAGATGATGACATGGTCCATGAAGAAAATCCGCATCAGGCTGCAGGCTTTCTTCATCCTGAGTGTCAGGCGGTCATCTTCGCAACTTGGTGTCGCATTATTGCTCGGATGATTATGGCAAAGTCCGAGGATAGTAGCGTGATGGAGAAGTGCCTCTCGCATGATTACCCGGATGTCGACGGCGGTCTCTGTAATCCCTCCGTGGCTGATCGATTCCGCCTTGATCAGTTTGTAATTCTGATTCAGCAGCAGAATCCATGCCTCTTCTACATCAAGGTCTTGCATACGGGGATGCATGTAATTATAAACAGCTGTTGCTGAGCCGAGTTCCTGGCGTTCTTCGGCTTTTTCCAACTGACGTCTCTTGCCCAGTTCACAAGCTGCAAGGATAGTGATGGCTTTAGCTGGCCCTATTCCCTTAAACCGGGTTACGAGTTCGTGTATTTCTGCTTTCCCCAGAGAGTTCAGATTGTTATGATAAGCCTTCAAGACCGTTTTCATCAAGTCTACGGCGCTGAGGCTTGGCGTTCCGGAACCGATGAGGATAGCCAGCAGCTCCGCATTGGACAGTGCTGCCGGACCTAGCCGCTCGAGTTTTTCACGTGGCCTGTCTTCTGTTGCCCATTCCTTGATGCTTAATCTTGCAGAGATACGCTTTGTAGGAGTCAGATCTTTTTGCTTGTCCTTATCGGAAGGTTGGCAGGATGCCGTTTTTTGAGGACCTTTGTTCTCCTTTTTGCTTTGGGGATGATTGGGAAGGAAGTTGGACGGTCGGTCCAGAGGAAACACCTCCCGGATGGAATCCTTTTTTTTCATAGTATCAGATATAAGGTGAGTTTCTGTCCTTCCTTTTGGTAAGGAAGAATATTATTGTCTTTATAGTGTTGTGTTAAATTTTATCGGGATAGAAAGACCCTGATGCCTGAGCCATTCTATTTGTAAAAAGTGTTTTGATAAGCAGCAAATTCTCCTTTCTTGCAAATACATCTTTGCCACCAGGCTTTTAAGAACCCACAACCGTAGCCCGTCAGTTGAACGTATGCTGCAATCCCTGCAAGGATTCCGATGCGGAAGGAATGACTTGCCCGCCATCCGTCAGCCAGGATGAGCAGGTAATAGGCCGCAAGCGGTAGAAGCGGTATCCAGATCAGTAGCCGACATTTCGTGAGGAAGCCGATGAGGCATAGCAGGAGTAAGCCGATGACACCAGTGGTAAAGGCTGCCGGGAGAAGATGGACGATCTTCAAACTCTCAGGGTATTTCTTATAGAGATTGATGCGGGCGATGCCACTATTGAATACCTGTTTCCAGAACTTTCTGAAATTGGTACGGCGTTTGTGCCATACCCAGGCCTCAGGAAAGAGCCGGCAGTGGTAGTGATTTTGGTAGATGCGGATGCTGAAATCAATATCCTCTCCAAAACGCATGTGCGAGAATCCGCCTAAATTCTGATAGACCTCCCGGCGTACTCCCATATTAAAGGAACGTGGATAAAACTTATCCAGTTTTTTCTTCCCCCCCCTGATGCCTCCTGTTGTAAAGAAGGAAGTCATGGAAATGGAGATTGCCTTTTGCAGGGGAGTGAATGATGCTGAGGCCCTGTCGGGTCCGCCAAAAGCATCAGCAGGCTCCCGGTCGAGTTCTTCATTGACCGCCTGCAGGTAACCGGGAGGGAGAGTCACGTCACTGTCCAAAATGATCAGATAGGTACCTTTGGCTTGTCTTGCTCCTTCATTACGGCTTTGCCCCGGTCCGGAATTCTCTTTTCTGAAATAATGCAGGTCCAGTCTTCCCTGGTAATGATTGCACACTTGTTCGCAGGAAAGGGTAGAGCCGTCTTCTACTACGATGACTTCAAAATCGCTGATGGTCTGATGGATCAGGCTGTCTAACAATTCGCCAACCTCTTCAGGGCGGTTGTATACGGGAATAATAATGGAATATTTCATACAAAAGACAATACGGGAAACAGATGGAGTGGTATGATCAAGGCAATGGAAAACAGGATTCAGATAATAGTGGTAGTAAGCAATGCCCTCACTTGGCTTGATGGAAATGGAAACTTGAAGCCAGTATAGAAAAAATAAAGGATGGCATCATGCCCGCCGGTATTACCCGACTGTCAGCTGCTGCTATCCTGTATCCTGAAAGAAAACGTTTATGCGTTAACGCGCCCTAAATAACTGCCGTCACGGGTGTCAATCTGAATGGTGTCACCCTCATTGATGAAGAGGGGTACACGGACTTCTGTACCTGTTTCCAACTTAGCAGGTTTTGTGGCATTCGTGGCGGTGTTGCCCTTGACGCCAGGCTCGGATTCGACTACCTTCAGATTTGTCTTTACCGGCATTTCTGCAAGGAGGATTGTGCCATCAGAGGTATCTGTGACTACTTCTACAATATCTCCCTCTTTCATGTAGGCTGCCCCGTTGATCTGATGTTCCGGGATAGGAATCTGCTCAAAAGTTTCCTGATTCATGAAGATGTAGCCGGTACTATCTTTGTACAGATATTGATAAGGACGACGCTCGACACGCACATCATCCAACTTGAAGCCGACCTGGAAAGTGCGTTCCAATACGCGACCATCGGCAATGTTTTTCAGTTTGGTATTCATAACAGTATTACCTTTACCCGGTTTTCTGTGTTGAAAGTCAATACATGTCCAAATTTTACCATCCATACGGATACAAGTTCCGATTTTAATTTCCTGTGAATTAATCATTGCTGTATATTTATTTGTAATTTTCTTAAGCGTTTGCAAAGTTACTTCTTTTTAAGAAACAAACAAAGTAAATATAAAAAAAATACTAATAATAGCGCTAAAAGCCCGCAAAAACTTGGTTGTTTCGAAAAATATCCGTACTTTTGCAGCCCAAAGCGGTGAAGTGGGTACATGACAAGTCATGCTTTATCGGTTTTTGCTCATGAAATTATAAATTAAAAATAATAAAAATGAAAAGAACATTCCAGCCTCACAATCGTCGTCGCGTGAATAAGCATGGCTTCCGCGAGCGTATGGCAACAAAGAATGGCCGCCGCGTTTTGGCTTCTCGCCGTGCTCGTGGCCGTAAGAAGTTAACTGTTTCTGACGAGAATCACGGTAAATAATCCGTTTCTTGCCGGTGAAGCATTAACCGTTTAAGGTTAAAAAGAAAGAAGTAGAGGTTGATTCTTTGCTTCTTTCTTTTTTTTGTCTATCTTTGCACTGTGGATAGAATCAGGCAGTCGGAGAACAGTTCCTGTGTGTGCTGGCATCCTCAAAGTCGGAAATACGAGTAAGAACCATTATGAAGTCAAAGAAATTCTTCAGTAAATTCTTAAGCCGCTATTTATGGGGGAACCTGGCTGCGATGGCCATGGTTATCTTCCTGCTTTGCCTGGGTGTGAAATATGGAATAGATATCTATACGCATCATGGAGAGGCTATTCCGGTGCCGAATCTGCTGCATAAGGATTTTAATGATGCCCAATATATTCTCAAGGGTGTGGGCTTGAATATTGAAGTGAGCGATACGGGATACGTGCGCTCTCTTCCCCCGGGATGTATCCTGGCTCAGAACCCGCCGGCCGGTGAGCATGTGAAGTCAGGCCATATTATCTATGTGACGATCAATGCGTCTCATTCTCCTATGATCCCTATTCCTGATGTTATCGACAACTGCTCTTTACGTGAGGCAATGGCGAAGTTGACGGCTATGGGCTTCAGGCTGGGCCAACCTAAATATATTGCCGGTGAACAGGACTGGGTGTATGGCCTTCTGGTAAACGGACGCCAGGTTCATGCGGGGGATAAAGTCAGCGTAGATGCACCTCTCATCATTGAGGTGGGGAATGGAAAACTCCCTGCTTCTGATTCGATCGACTATGTGGATCCTTCAGAAAATGACGAAGAGTCCCCGGATAATAATGACCAGGATCCATTCCAGGAAGTTCAGGGGACTGATCCTACTGCACCTTCGACAGAAGATAATTCTCCTGCTAACCAGACGAATTCTGGAAATTAAAAATCCATGGGATGAATAGAACGACTAAGGAGGAAGTTGGAGAATGATTTCAAAACAGAACGATAAGGATCAGGAAGCTGGAAGGGGTGAAGGGCAACTCTTTGAACACTGGAAAATTGAGGTTGATGCCGGACAGCAGCCGGTCCGTATTGATAAATTCTTGAGTGAGCGCAACCCTTACCAGAGCAGAAACCGCATACAGAATGCTGCTGATGCAGGTTGTATCCGCGTGAACGGCAAACCTGTAAAGAGTAATTATAAGATTCGTCCTGATGATCAGATTACACTGGTACTTGACTACCCCAGGCATGAGACCAGCATCGTAGCTGAAGATATTCCTATTCATGTGGTATATGAGGATGAGGATGTGCTGGTGGTCAATAAGCCTGCAGGAATGGTAGTCCATCCAGGGGCAGGCAATTTTACAGGGACGCTGATCAATGCCATTGCCTGGTATCTGAGAGATATGAAGAACTTTGATGCTAATGACCCGGAAGTGGGACTTGTGCATCGTATTGATAAGGATACAAGCGGCCTGCTGGTCGTGGCGAAGACCCCGGAAGCTAAGGCTTCACTGGGGAAACAGTTCTTTAATAAGACGACACACCGGAGTTATAATGCCTTGGTATGGGGCAACTTTACGGAAGAGGAAGGGCGGATTGAAGGTAATATCGCCCGGGACCCGCGGAACCGTCTTCGTATGAAGGTCTTTCCTCCGGACAGCGGGATAGGGAAGTGTGCGGTAACACACTATCGTGTGCTGGAACGTTATGGCTATACAACACTTGTGGAATGTGTCCTGGAAACAGGGCGTACACACCAGATCCGTGCTCACATGAAGAGTATTGGACATCCGCTTTTTGCCGATGATACTTATGGAGGGATGGAGATCCTGCGCGGCCAGCGCAGTTCTGCTTATAAGGCTTTTGTGGAGAATTGCTTTAAGATCTGTCCCCGTCAGGCACTCCATGCCAGAACGTTGGGATTTGTCCATCCTCGTACCGGCAAGCAGATGGACTTCACCAGTGAATGGCCGGATGATTTCCGACAACTGATAGAGAAGTGGAGAAACTATATTCATGGAAATGCTAATTTCTGAATGACTTATTTCTTGATCATTGTTAACGATTAGAATTAATATTGGAATAAAAAAGACAAACCTGATGGATGGGCGTTACTGGAATTCGCAGTTCCTTCAGGTCATCGATTAATATATTATAAAGTTATGGAAAATTTAAAGAGAACGATTGCAATCGTGTGTGGTGGTGATTCCTCTGAGCATGATGTCTCTCTGCGCTCAGCGCAAGGACTGTACTCTTTCTTTGACAAAGAGCGTTATAACATTTATATTGTAGACGTAAAAGGTACTGACTGGCACGTTAATTTTGAGGATGGAGAAACGGCCGGGATCAATATGAATGACTTCTCTTTTAAGAAGAAAGGAAAGACCGTGTTCTTCGATTACGCTTATATCACCATCCATGGCCAGCCGGGCGAGAACGGCGTAATGCAGGGTTATTTTGACTTGATCAACATGCCTTATTCTACAAGTGGTGTGCTCGTTGAGGCTTTGACTTTTGATAAATATGTCCTCAACCGCTATCTTCGGACTTTCGGCGTACATGTGGCTGACAGTATCCTGCTTCGACGTGGGGAAGACTATGATGAGAATAAGATTGCCCGGCAAATAGGAATGCCCTGTTTTGTCAAACCGGCAGCTGATGGCAGCAGTTTCGGAGTGTCCAGAGTGAATAATGCAGATCGTCTGGCTCCGGC
>DHOX01000015.1:0-2357 GCA_002409785.1 Prevotella sp. UBA5379
AAGCGTGTATGCAGCTGCCGTCATTCTGCCAGCAGATTATGATAATTCAGAATTGGATGACAGTAAAAAACTCTCTCCCGGAAAACGTTATGAGCTGAGAGAACAGATTCAGAAAGATGCTGTAGCCTGGGCCGTGGGTATCGTCTCTCCGGGGGAGATCGATCAGATTAATATCCTCCATGCGAGTTTTCTGGCCATGCACAAAGCCATCGACCAGTTGGATGTATTACCACAGGTCTTGATTGTCGACGGGAATCATTTCGATCCCTATTATCCGTTAGAGAAAGAAGGAGACCGGAGTGCCGTAGCTTTACCTTTTAAAACGATTGTCAAGGGAGATGGGACCTATCAGTCAATAGCAGCAGCCAGCATACTGGCAAAGACATACCGTGATGATGAGATGGACCGTCTGGACGGCTTCTATCCTGAATATGACTGGAAAGACAATAAGGGTTATCCTACCCAGAAGCATTGTGACGCAATCTTGAAATATGGAATTACCTGTTATCATCGCAAAAGTTACCATTTTGGAGGCAGGAGACTTTTGGATATTAAAGATGCTGATCACTCTCCTTTTTCTGTATAGCAATTTAACTCATATCACGCATTTGAGAATTTTTTATGTCAATAGGGGGGGTAAAGATGAAAAAATATCTGTTATTTCTGATCTTCTTAGGTTGCTTGTCCGCAAATCTCCAAGCACAGTCTAAACAACCGACAAAACCTTTGATAACTGATCATTGGGTGGGTACATGGGCTACCGCTCAGCAGATTCCGGTGAAAGAATTTATGCCTTATAATAACAATCTGACTAATCGGTCAGTGCGTCAGGTTATAAAAGTTTCCATTGGAGGGAATATCATCCGCTTGAAGATTTCCAATGAACTGAGTTCTCAACCTCTTGATATTCGTTCAGTTTATGTAGCTTACACAACAGATGACTTTGCCATCTATACAAAATCGGCGAAATACTTCAAATTCAATAAAAACTATACCGTTACGGTTCCAGCCGGGCAGGCGGTCTGGAGTGACGGTTTGCCTTTCGATTTAAGGCCTCTGTCACGTTTAACCATTACGATCAATTATACCAAGGCTCCAAAAAGGCCTACGGTTCACATGGGTTCCCGTACAACCTCTTATATTATGCAGGGCGTAACAGATGCCCATACGGACTTTGCAAGTTCATTCAGAGAAGACCACTGGTTTAATATTGCAGGCATCGATGTCTGGAATGACAGTGCCCGAAGCCTGGCAATTATCGGTAATTCGATTACTGACGGCAAGTGTTCTACTACCAATGGACAGGACCGTTGGCCGGATATCTTGTCAGAAACATTGCAGGATAAATATAATGTTAAGGACTTAGGCATCTTGAATTTAGGTATCGGGAATAATCGTGTCACACTTCCAGGAGGCTTTGGCTATGTGGCCAGGAAACGTTTCGATCATGATATTCTGGGACAGAGTGGTATACAGTCTGTAGTTATCTTTGAAGGAGTAAATGATATAGCCGCTTCAAAAGGGAATGGTGAAACGGTAGTCCGTAAACTGATTGAATCCTATATCGAAATGATCAGGAAAGCCAAGGATCATCATTTGAAGGTATATCTTGGTACCATTACGCCCTTTCTGGGGTCCGGTGTTTATTCTGTTTCTCATGAGGCCGCCCGTGAAGAGGTGAATGATTGGATACGTTCTCAGAAAGATAAGGTAGATGGAATCCTGGATTTTGACAGACTTCTCAGCAACCCTCTTGATCCCCATCGGATGAAAGAAAATGTGCAAGGAGGGGATTGGCTTCACCCAAATCCTGAGGGTTACTTGCAGATGGGTGAATATGCGGCTGAGATAATCTCTGGTGAGAATATGAAGAAGAAATAAAGTAATATGAGTTTAATCACATTCTGTTTTTTTAAATTTGTCTGGTTTGACATTTTAAAAAGATATATGTGATTTTGCTGTTATGTTAATCCGTTTTTATGTTTTTTTGATAATAAAAACATCTTTTCTGCTGCAATAAATATTCCTGTTTGTTTTTCGTCTCAATAATTAGAGAAGGAGAGATTCTTGTACCTCTTCTTTTTCAATTATTCATAGTTATTCTACTTTTATTTAATTTTGTCTTGTATTATATGAATTAAAGTTGCATATAGATTATATTTTATCTAAAATGTTAACTTTTTGAAAGAATTATTTGGAAATTTGATAAATGTTCCTTAATTTTACATCCGAAATAAGAATTTAACCTAATTTCTTTTAGAGAAATTTAATTTTAAGGATAATTCAGGAACTGAAGAATTAAGGTTTCTGTTGATAAGCTCAAAGAAGTATTAGCGAGAATTTCGAATAAATAGTCT
>DHOX01000015.1:2567-11441 GCA_002409785.1 Prevotella sp. UBA5379
GCGGAAAAAGTTTGATATATACAATATTTAATCTTCTAAAAAAAAGATTATGGGTAAAAAACTAATGATGTTTTTAACTTGCTTATTCCTGAGTTGGGGAATGGCGATGGCTCAAACACGAATTACGGGTACTGTAACTTCCTCTGATGACGGGCAGCCTATTATAGGTGCTTCTGTTTTAATTATGGGGACAAAAACGGGAACAGTGACGGATGTTGACGGCCATTTTTCTTTAGATGTGCCAAGTGGCGGTAAGTTAACCGTCAGTTATTTGGGCATGCGTCCACAAACTATTGCAGCCAGAAACGGTCTGAAGATAGTCTTGGCACCCGATAACAAGACTTTGCAGGAAGTTGTGGTTACCGGAATACAAAAGATGGACCGCCGTTTATTTACAGGAGCAACTGATAAGGTCAATGCGGCAAATGCGATGCTGGGCGGTACACCTGATATCAGTCGTTCCCTGGAAGGGCGTGCAGCTGGTGTAAGTGTGCAAAATGTATCAGGTACATTTGGTTCAGCACCAAAGATCAGAATTCGTGGTGCTACGTCAATCTATGGTAGTTCAAAACCACTTTGGGTTGTTGATGGTGTGATTCAGGAAGATGTTACCGATATCAGTGCTGATGACCTGTCATCCGGTAATGCTGAGACATTGATCTCTTCCGCTATAGCAGGATTAAATGCTGATGATATAGAGAGCTTTCAGATTTTGAAAGATGGCTCTGCAACTTCTATCTATGGTGCACGCGCTATGGCCGGAGTAATTGTCGTTACTACCAAGAAAGGAAAAGAGGGGCAGGCTCATATCAACTATACCGGCGAGTATACTTCTCGTCTGGTCCCTTCTTACAGCCAGTTTAATATCTTGAATTCTCAAGATCAGATGGGTATTTATAAAGAGATGCAGGAAAAGGGATGGTTGAACCTTTCGAGTGTCTTGAATGGCCGAGATTATGGCGTATATGGGAAAATGTATCAATTGATTAATACCTATAATTCCACATCCGGACAGTTTGGACTGGCCAATACCCCAGAAGCCATGAATGGATATCTGCAACAAGCAGAATTCAGGAATACCAATTGGTTTAAGCAACTGTTTACGTCGGCAATTATGCAGAATCACTCATTGAGTATGAGTGGTGGAACCAAAAAGTCAAACTATTATGTATCCATGAGTGCTATGTTTGATCCGGGATGGTATAAGGATAGTCAGGTGAAACGCTACACTGGCAATTTCAATGTCACACATCATCTCTTTAACAATCTTTCTGTTAATCTCATTGGAGGAGCTTCCTATCGTAAACAGAAAGCGCCGGGTACTCTTAATCAGGATGTGGATGTCGTCACAGGTCAGGTAAAAAGGGATTTTGATATTAATCCATATTCCTATGCACTCAATACTTCCAGGACTTTGGATCCTGATGAATATTATGTGGCCAATTATGCTCCATTCAATATCATGCATGAACTGGAAACAAATTATATTGACCTGAATGTAGTAGATTCTAAATTTCAGGCGCAGTTGAACTATAAGCCGTTTCCTGATCTGGAACTGACGGCTTTGGCAGCTATAAAGTATGCGACGACATCCCAGGAGCACAAGATCAAGGATTCTTCTGATCAGGCTGAGGCTTATCGGGCAATGGACAATTCAACCATCAGAGATGCTAACAAGTATCTTTACACAGATCCAGATAATCCATACGCATTACCTATCACCGTACTGCCCAATGGAGGTATGTACCAACGGACTGACAACTCAATGACGAGTTATGATTATCGTATTACAGGAACCTATAACCACGTGTTTAACAAGGCTCATATTGTGAATCTGCTGGGTGGAGTAGAATCAACACGAATTGACCGTAACCGGAACTGGTTCAATGGTTGGGGAATGCAATACGATTCAGGAGAAATCCCTTTTTATGTCTATGAGTTTTTTAAGAAAAGTATTGAAGGGAATACGGATTATTATTCTCTGAAGAATACCAATTCCCGTACGGCAGCCTTCTTGTTCAATGGTACTTATTCCTATAAAAACCGCTATGTGCTGAATGGAACTTATCGTTATGAAGGTTCAAACCAATTAGGAAAAAGCAGGAATGCCCGCTGGCTCCCTACATGGAATATTTCCGGAGCCTGGAATGCAAATGAAGAACCTTGGTTTGACAAAGTGTTTAATCATGAACTCTCTCATCTGACAGTAAGGGCTTCCTATTCCTTGACTGCTTCACCTCCGGATCCATCCCTGGTAAGTTCTACAGTTGTGATGAAAGCATATAATCCTTATCGTTTGTTTTCATCAGACAAGGAGTCTGGTATTCATATTACAGACTTGGAGAATAGTGAACTGACTTATGAAAAGAAGCATGAATTGAACTTGGGATTGGATTTCGGACTGTTTGATGACCGTATTAATGTGTCATTTGATATGTATTCCCGAAAGAATTTTGATGAAATCGGTCCGGTTATTACAGAAGGCTCAGGAGGTAAGGTGATGCGGTATGCTAATCAGGCTGATATGAAGTCGCATGGTCAGGAATTGAGTGTGTCATCAACGAATATCAGAACCAAGAACTTCTCATGGGCCACGAATTTTATCTATTCTTATAATACGACGGAAGTTACGAGGCTAACTAATCATTCCCAGGTTATGGATCTGATTTATGGTACCGGTTATGGAGTTGAAGGTTATCCCGCAAGAGCTCTGTTCTCTATTCCTTTCAAGGGATTGAATGAAGATGGAATGCCGACTTTCCTGAATGAAAAAGGGGAAATTACTGTAGATGATATCAACTTTCAGGAACGGAACAATATCGGCTATCTGAAGTATGAAGGTTCTACAGACCCCAAATATGTAGGGTCTTTGGGGAATACCTTTAAATACAAAGGATTCTCCCTCAACTTCTTTATAACTTATTCCTTTGGTAATGTGGTTCGTCTGGATCCTGTGTTCAAAGCCCAATATACGGATCTGTCAGCTATGACCAAGGAATTTAAAAACCGTTGGGTGGTTTCAGGAGATGAAAGCCATACAGATATTCCTGTTATAGCAAGTTATCGTCAGTATTATGCAGATAACCACCTTCGTTATGCTTACAATGCCTACAATTATTCTACGGCACGTATTGCAAAAGGAGACTTTATCCGTATGAAGGAAATTACGCTGGGTTATGATTTCAACAGGAGTTGGTTGAGTAAAACTCCTTTCTCCAGTCTCTCTTTAAAGCTTCAGGTAACTAACTTATTCTTGTTCTATGCAGATAAGAAATTGAATGGACAAGATCCTGAATTCGTGAATACGGGTGGTGTAGCCGCTCCTCTACCCCGTCAGTTTACTCTGACGCTTAGAGTTGGTTTTTAATTCATTTATAAGATTATGGACATGAAGAAATCAAGTATATTTCAAGGTATAATTATGGCAGTATTTGCTGTGAGCCTTGTATCCTGCGATAGTTATCTCAATAAGTTGCCAGATAATCGGATGGAGTTGAAAAGTACCGAAGAAGTGAGTAAACTTCTGGTCAGTGCTTATTCCGAAAGGAATCCAGCTTATCTGTTGGAAATGTATTCTGATAATACTGATGAGCAGGATAATACAATCTGGACGGAGGCTTCTAAATTTCAGTCTCAGGCTTATAATTGGAAAGATATTACGGAAACTAATGAAGACGAGACTCCACAGCAACTTTGGGAAAGTTATTACAGTGCGGTCGCAGCTGCCAATCAGGCTATTTCTTATATTGAAGGATTGGATGTGACGAAACAGTCAGACTGTTCTGCACAGTTGGGCGAAGCATTGCTTTGTCGTTCCTATGCCGAGTTTATGCTTTCAGTTGTCTTCTGCAATGCTTATGATAAGACAACAGCTTCCAAGGAATTAGGTATTCCGTATCCAGAGAAACCGGAGACTAAGGTTGGTCAGCAATACCAAAGAGAAACTCTGGCTGAAACCTATGAGAAAATTGACAGTGATCTGCAGAAGGGGATGCAACTTGTGGGAAGTACATACGATCATCCAAAGTTCCATTTTACTCCCACTTCAGCTTATGCTTTTGCAGCCCGCTTTTATTTGTATTATCAAAAGTATGATAAAGCTGTTGAATATGCTACAAAGGTACTTGGTGATGCTCCTGCCAGTAAATTGCGTGACTGGGCTTCCTGGAATGCATTGTCTGCCAACGAGCAAATACAGCCGAATGCCTATGTTAGTTCTGAAGAGAAAGCCAATTTACTCCTTCAGGTCGCTTATTCAGAATGGGGAGCTATTGGTGGGCCCTACTTATATGGCGATAAATATTCCCATGGTAAGATGATTTCAGATAAAGAGACGCTGGAAGCTCCTGGGCCGTGGGGATCCTCTGCTTCAGTTTTCGGATATAATGTGTTCAGCAATTCTGAGCTTTCTAAATATATACTCAGAAAGATCCCTTATTCATTTGAATATACCGATATTCAGACTGGTACAGGATATCCTCATACTGAATATCCGGTCTTCAATACGGATGAAACCTTGTTAGTCCGGGCTGAGGCTTATGCGCTGCAAGGAAAGTATACGGCCGCACTATCTGATATTAATGCCGAGTTGTCGAAGTTCTCAAGTTCCGGAGTACAACTGACCTTGGATCAGATTGAAGAGTTTTATAGTAGTATTGATTATTATACACCGGATAAACCGACTCCGAAGAAACAATTTCATACCTCTTTTACCATAGAGAGTAAAACGCAGGAACCACTCCTGCAGTGTATCCTCCAGTTGCGCAGGATCATCACTTTAGGTGAAGGATTCCGGATGCAGGATGTCAAACGTTATGGGATCGTTATTTATCGTCGTATCATTAATTCCAATAATGAATTGGAAAAGGTAACGGATACTTTAACAGTGGAAGATTCCCGTCGTGCAATACAATTGCCACAGGATGTCATCACGGCTGGTTTGGAACCAAATCCGAGAAAAAAATGAAACATTAAAATATGAAGGCAATGAAAAAATTATATACAATATGTTTTGTTCTCGTCCTTTTTATGGGATTTGTTTCCTGTTCGGACGATGATCCTACCGGTAAGACTATTTTCCCTACCACCTCTCCTGTCCGTGATAATCTGGATGAGTGGCTGTTGAAAAACTACACCTATCCTTATAATGTACAGTTCAAGTACAAGATGGAAGATATAGAAAGCGACATGAAGTATACGCTGGTTCCGGCAGATTCAGCAAAGGCTGCCGAACTAGCCATTATCGTGAAATACCTCTGGTTTGATGCCTATAGTGAAGTAGCCGGTCAGAATTTTGTAAAAGCCAATGTGCCGAGAATCATTCATTTGATAGGTTCCCCTGCTTATAACAATAATAATACAATGGTTTTGGGTACAGCGGAGGGCGGACTTAAGGTAACACTGTATATGGTGAATAGCCTTACAGATGAAATGCTTAAGGACTACAATATGCTGAACCTTTATTATTTTCATACCTTGCATCATGAGTTTACACATATTCTGAATCAGAAAAAGCCGTATGATACTTCTTTTGATTTGATCACTCAGTCAGGATATGTAAGTGGAGACTGGTACCAGATATCTGACTATACAGCTCATCAGGCAGGATTTGTTTCACCTTATGCAATGGATGAACCTAGAGAGGATTTTGCAGAAATGCTTTCCTATTATGTGACGATCACTCCTGATGATTGGAATGCTATTCTGGAAGATGCAGGAACAGACGGAGCTTCTCTTATTCAGCAAAAGTTGGCTATTGTCCGTACTTATATGAAAGACTCTTGGAATATAGATATAGATGAGTTACGAGATGCAGTTCTTCATCGTGCCAACGAGTTAGGTACTCTTGATTTGAAACACTTAAATTAATTCTTGGAGTATGAAAAAAATTGTTTTTAGTATATTACTTTGCATAGTTGCCTTTTCTTTTCAATCGTGTTTGCACGATGATAAGAATGTCTTTGACCAGTCTGCGGCAGAACGTCTGGATAATGCAGCAACGTCAGACAAGGCTTTACTGGAATCTGCTACCAATGGCTGGATACTCCGTTATTATGCAGGTGAAGAGTATAAGTATGGCGGCTATACCTTTCTTGTCAAGTTCAAGAATGGTAAGGCTCATGTTTCCAGTGAGATTGCTCCGGACAGCATGGTAACTTCATCAAGTTATGATGTCATTAAGGATCAGGGACCTGTACTGACCTTTAATACTTATAATGAAATCATGCATTATCTGTCTCAGCCCTATCCTGATGATGTTGAAGGGAACCAGGGAGATTATGAGTTTGTCATTCAGAAAACTTCAAAAGATTCTATTTTCCTGAAAGGAAAGAAATGGGATGACCACATGGTACTGGTCCGTCTTCCAGAAAAAACTTCATGGAAGGAGTACCTGGACAGTATTACGAATGTGAATAAGAATATGTTGTATTCGTTTGTAATTAAGGCTGCCAAAGATTCTGTAGGTTCTGTGAATATGGATGGAGATGTCCGTCAGTTTACTTCATTGTCTGGAGGAAGTGATGAGACAGTAGCTTATTATGTCACTACAACAGGTATAAACCTGCAAACTCCGATAACAATACACGGAAAATCTGTTCAGCATTTTGTCTTCAATGAAAAGGATCTGACCTTTTCCTGTGTGGACCCGGGAGCTACAGACATAATACTGTATGCAGTCCTTCCCGAAGGGTATCAGAAATTTGAGGATTTTGCCGGAACTTATCTGCTTACCTATTATTATGGTACGATTCAGGTGACCTTGACTCCTAATGATGACGGATCATCTTATACAATGACAGGTCTTGGACCGAACATCAAACCAATTCTGAATTATAGCAGATCTAAAGGTATACTGTCCTTGCTGACCCAGAAGATTGGAGAGTATAAAGGTTTTGGAGTTTACTTGTGCGCTTGGGATGCCTCTTCAGGTTATCTCACTTGGAACACAGCTGCAGGTGTAAACTTGAAATGGGATACTTCCAAGCCTGGGATGGTTTATACATTTGAAGATAATGGACAATTCTCAGGTAATGAGACGAACTCGTTTATCATCTATGATTTTGATGGAGCACCAAGTTCTTCTACCATAGTTGGGTCAATGAAAAATATTTCAGAGTGGAATATCAATGGGAGCTATAAGGTTCCTCTACTACAGACTCTTACAAAAATCAAATAAAATATATGGATATGAAAAAGATATATGGTTTATTGATTTTCATCCTGGGAAGCCTGATGGGAGTTTCTTGTAGTGATGATGGATATACACCCTCAACAAGTTCTGTCCAGGTCTCTTCTGCAGAGACCTCTATAGATGCAGCTGGTGGAAAGAAAGATATTGTAGTGACAGGTGTTGGAATCACAGCTTCAGCACAAGATTCCTGGTTGAATGTCAATGTAAAGGGGAATACTGTTACGGTTTCTGCCGATGCAAATCCCTCTCGTGAATCCAGAAGTACTTTACTGACAGTGAAGGCTTCCAATGGAGATTCAACGTTAGTCAATGTGTCTCAATATGGTATGCTGTTTGTCCTTAAAGGCGGAAATGTTTACTTGAATGATGATGCTCAGACTATTCGTGTTGGCTTGAAGCACAGTCTGACGGTTCGTGTGTTATCTGCTCCTAAATGGTCTGACATCACTGTGGATAAGGATAGTCTTTCGATTACTGTAAATGACAATAATCTTGGTCATTGGCGATCCGGTTATGTGAAATGTCAGACAGGAGATGTGGTTGATTCTTTCCTCGTCCGCCAGTTTGATTTTAATAAAGATCTGGCCGGTGAATATTATTTCTGGGGCTATAGTGACATATCCTCTAAGGCTACCCAGCAAGCATTTGATGCCAAGTTGGTTAAAGATAATGGTCAAGTACGTATCGAGCTACCGGATCTGGGACTTAGTATTCCTGCAAAGTTTGATGAATCTACTCTTTCCTTACATATTTATGGAGGGCAGTATATGGGGCCTTTTGTAGATGAAACCTCTTCGGATGATCCAACACCTGTCACTCGTTATGTGTGGACGATGTTATGGGATGAGAATGATGGATACTACACCTGGTCGTCTGATTATGGACTGGTAGGTCAGTTCAATTATGATGAAACTGATAACCTGATTTATACAACCGTATTAAAGGATGATGGCGCATGGGGGGATCATAGTGCCACAAGTCTTATAATGGGTTATTTTACATCATCCTCAGTTTGCTCAGAATCTACTCTGGTTACAACTGGTTATACATATCTCACTTCAATAGCCTATCCAAGACTTCAAAAAATTGCTGGTTCAGATGCAAAAAGTCTGAAGTCAAAGTGAAGATCTTGAATTCGAATTCAGAAGAAGTCATAAGACCTGACCAGTACTTTGGCCAGGTCTTTTTTTATCCTTTTAATCTAACCTTTAAGAAGGATAGATTTTATGTCACTTTACATTTTCGGCAAACATTTATGTTTGCTTTTTCTTATTAATAACGGTCAGTCTTTACTAAATGCGATTATTAAAAAACTATCGTAGAAGAAATATTGGCTAGCTATTGATGTTGTCTTGATATATATTCTTTTTGTGGTTCAGATTCTTCAATTAGTTTTTCTAAAAAACTTTAAACTTAAGTTATATTTAGGAAAAGAATGCTTCTTTATGCGAAGTTAGTGGGCTTGATTTAATGTTAGAGGGGAGATTCTAAGAAATCTTTGGTCTGACAAACTGATATTAATAGTGCCAAAATGTCTTCTTTTTGATGGTTGTGTGACGTGATTGGTGACATATAGGTTTGCCCTGATCGGTTATACTTCTGTTCTGATTTCTTATGAAATAGTTTTATCTTTTGTATTTTCGTAAATGATGTTTTAATTTTAATGAATATCCGCAAACGTC
>DHOX01000033.1:0-47110 GCA_002409785.1 Prevotella sp. UBA5379
ATCCCGTTTAATTGCTTTTTCAGCGCAAGCAATTGGTCCCGTACAGACATCAGTGTTTCGAGGACTTCATTCTGTTTATTTACTCCGTTGCGATTTTCGTTCAGGTATTTCCTGGCAGCAGCAATCTTCAGTCCGCGGACTTTGATTAAATTATAGATTACCTTGATCTGTTCTATGTCTTTATCCGTATATTGACGCACCTTATTGCCCGTCACCTTCGGCCGAAGATGAGGGAACTCCTTTTCCCAAAACCGTAAGGTAGATTCATTCACTCCTACTTCTTTGGCTACCTCCTTAATGGAATAGTAAAGTCTGACGTCTTTATTCGGATTTAATGCCATAATTAACAGCCTTTTTATTAAACAAAACAGAATTTAATGACAAAATTAGCTAAATCTTTGTATCTTTGCAAGAGTTTTTGAAAAAGAATCAATTAAAACAGAAATAAAACGATGATGACAGCAAATGAGATCCGAGACTCCTTCAAGAAATTCTTCGAGTCCAAGGGGCACGTTATCGTACCATCAGCCCCTATGGTCATCAAGGATGACCCTACACTGATGTTTACGAATGCGGGGATGAACCAGTGGAAGGATATTATTTTAGGGACAAAGGATCCGGAGC
Organism: Prevotella sp. UBA5379; assembly: GCA_002409785.1. Classification (GTDB taxonomy): domain Bacteria; phylum Bacteroidota; class Bacteroidia; order Bacteroidales; family Bacteroidaceae; genus Prevotella. The sequence continues at coordinate 625 of DHOX01000033.1, forward strand.
CTCGGCGACGGTGTGACTCTCAGAAATGTCTGCGAGTAAGCGGCAAGCACAATGACCTTGAAGAAGTCGGTCATGATACTTACCATCACACCATGTTCGAAATGCTCGGCAACTGGAGTTTTGGTGACTATTTCAAAAAAGGTGCTATCGATTACGCCTGGGAATATCTGGTGGATGTCCTTCAGATGAATCCTGATGATCTGTATGTCACAGTGTTTGAAGGCGATCAGAAAGAGAACCTGAAACGCGATGACGAAGCTGCCAGTTATTGGGCCAAACACGTGTCTGCTGACCATATCATCAATGGTAACAAGCATGACAACTTCTGGGAGATGGGAGACACCGGACCTTGTGGCCCGTGTTCTGAAATCCATATTGATGAGCGTTCGGCAGAAGAAAAGGCGAAGGTACCGGGAAAAGACCTGGTCAACAAGGACAATCCTCAGGTTATAGAAATCTGGAACATTGTGTTCATGCAATATAACCGTAAAGCAGACGGTAGTCTGGAACCACTGCCCATGCATGTCATTGACACGGGAATGGGATTTGAGCGACTCGTCCGTATCATGCAGGACAAACATTCCAATTATGATACGGATATTTTCCAACCGATTATACAGGAAATCGAAGGTCTCTCTAACAAGAAATATGGGTTTACCACACCTTCAGGAAAGAATGGCGAGGGAACTACAGAACAGGAAAGAACAGATATAGCCTTCCGGGTCATCGCTGACCATGTACGTGCCGTAGCCTTCTCCATCGCTGACGGGCAACTGCCGGGGAACGCCAAAGCAGGATATGTTATCCGGCGTATCCTTCGCCGTGCCGTACGCTATGCCTACACTTTCTTAGGTCAGAAAGAGGCTTTCATGTACAAGTTAGTGCCCGTTCTTGTCCAGGAAATGGGTGAAGCCTATCCTGAACTGCCTGCCCAGCAAGAACTGATTACCCGCGTGATGAAGGAAGAGGAAGATTCCTTCCTGCGCACTCTCGACAAGGGTATCCAACTTCTTGACGGAGATATGGATGAACTGAAAGCTCACGAGAAAACGAAACTGGACGGAGACAGTGCCTTCCGCCTGTTTGACACTTATGGTTTTCCTTTGGACCTGACGGAATTAATCTGCAGGGAAAATGGCTATACCGTGGATGTCGAAGGCTTTAATAAAGAGATGTCCCAACAGAAAGCCAGGGCACGCAATGCAGCTGCCGTAGAAAACGGAGATTGGGAAGTCCTGTGTGAAGGAGTACAGCAGCAGTTCGTGGGTTATGACTATAGTGAATACGAATGTCACATCACCCGTTACAGAAAGGTAACTCAAAAGAAGAAAACGTTCTATGAGCTCATGCTTGACTATACACCTTTCTACGGTGAGATGGGTGGACAGGTAGGAGAATCGGGCACACTGGTCTCTGACAGCGAAACCATTCAAGTCCTGGATACCAAACGTGAGAATAACCAGAGCATCCATATTGTCAAAAACTTGCCTAAAGATCCAAGAGCAGACTTTACCGCATGTGTAGACCTGCAGAAACGTGACGGGTCTGCTGCCAACCATAGTGCAACCCATCTCCTGGACTATGCCCTCAAGCAAGTCCTGGGTGAACAGGTAGAGCAGAAAGGATCATTTGTAGATGACAAAACGTTGCGATTCGATTTCTCACATTTCAAGAAAGTAAGTGATGAGGAACTCCGTAAAGTAGAGCATATCGTCAATGACATGATCCGCCAAGATCTTCCTTTGGAAGAGCACAGAAACACACCTATTGAAGAGGCTAAAAAACTCGGTGCCGTAGCCCTTTTTGGAGAGAAATACGGGGATAATGTACGTGTTGTCCGCTTTGGTCCCAGCTGTGAATTCTGCGGAGGAATCCATGTCAAGAGCACGGGACATATCGGATTCTTCAAAATCATATCAGAAAGTAGCGTCGCAGCAGGCGTTCGTCGTATTGAAGCTCTTACGGGCAAAGCTTGTGAGGAGGCTATCTATGCCCTGGAAGACCATTACAAGACCATCCGCTCACTGTTTAACAACACTAAGGACCTTGAGGGTACCGTAAAGAAATATATCAGTGAGCATGAAGAGATGAAGAAAGATATTGAACAACTTCATGCCCAGGCTGTAAGTCGCCTGAAAGAGGAGTTGGTCAAGTCTGCAAAAAAAATCGACGGGGTCACGGTCATTCGTTCTGTCGTACCACTCAAGCCGGAAGGGGCTAAGGACCTGGTGTTCCAGATACGGGCTGCCATCCCTCACAAACTGGTTTGCGCTATCGGCAGTACAGGAGAGGACAAACCTCTTCTAAGTGTCATCTTCAGCGATGATATGGTGAAGAACCATCAACTGAATGCCGGTAAGATGATCCGTGAAGCTGCCAAACTCATAAAAGGTGGCGGAGGAGGTCAGGCTTACTATGCACAGGCCGGCGGAAAGGATATGAATGGGCTGTCTGCTGCAATAGACAAGATCATTGATCTGGCTGATCTGTAAGCCTTCGTAAGCAAACATAAAAATCCGAACTCCATGAATTGAAGTTCGGATTTTTTCATGACTGGTAAGGCGAGATCCTGTAAAGTTTACCCCACTCAGAATTCTGTCTTCCAAAGTCACTAATCCTTCAAAGAATACGTGATCGTGGTCACTACACGCACCTTCTTGATATAAGGCGTATTAGCATCACGATTATCAATAGAAAACTGTCCCTGGTCTGCACTGATGATCTTATTCAATGTGCTATGACTGTTTTTGGCAAATTGAGTTGCCGTCTTCTCTGCATTGACAATCGCCTCTTCCATCAATTTCGGTTTCAATTTTGCGAATGCCACATATTCATAAGAGACCGGATTATCATAATTATTTGAAACGATTGCCACCCCTTGCTTGAATAGTTCTCCTTGTCTGGAAATAAGTTTGCGAACCAATCTTACATTCCTGGAGGTCACCGTCACGATAGAGGTCACATTATACCGATAAGGCATCTTGTTGACATTATACTGATCCGCGCTCATATCAATGACTTGCGGGGCGTTGATACTGATCTCATCCGTTTTGATCCCATTCTGAATCAAAAAATTCTTAATGGTCCGTTGCGAAGCAGCCATCTGATCATATAATTCAGAAAGATTGTTTCCCAGGACCTTTGATGGAATAGGCCAGGTCACCTTATCCGCCCAGACCTCCTTTTCGGCAAGTCCTTTTACCGTGACTTTCCGGTCCTTATTCGCGAAATCATCAATGCCACCTTTGATACAAAAACCTAAGACAATAATTCCGATTGCCGTAATCGCGGCACTTATTACACTCCTGTAGAATATTCCGTTTTTCATGTCAAAATATTTTTATAAGTAATATCACTGGGGTTGCGCCGTCACTGAAACTATTGAGTTCCAAAATGCAAGCAACTTCAACATTCATTCTGCCTCAAGACACAAGGGAACCTGTTTGAGACGAAAAAACTCAACCTCAACAAAGATAAATAAAAAATTCAACATAACGATCCGACTCATCTGATTTTACAACGAAAAAGTTGTATAATCCTTTTCTAAAAGGAAGAATGACTCTAAATATATTTCTGATCTAAGAAGTCACGGCCTTATCACAAATAGAAACACCTGATCTTATTTCTCTATAAGATGAAACTCCTGCATATCCGGCAGAAAGCGCCGGAATTCCTCAAGGGTGAGATGACGCCCGCGAAGACTGCGCACTTGAGGATAATTGACAAACTCCTCCAGTTTGGAGGTATACCAGTCATGCTCTTTGATTGATGATTCCACTTTCAACTGCCTCTCAAGAGACCAGGCAAACTTAGGGTTCACACGGGAGAGATAGTATTGTCCGGAGGCCAAACGCAAGACCAGCAGTAAGGAAACAGACGATAAGCCTCTCCTCAAACGGCACTCCGCCCAGTCAGCCACTTCCCATCCCTTCGTAGAAGTCATCACACTGATATTCCATCCATATTTTCGATTCAGTTCATTCATTTTCGCACGAAAAATCATGCCATGTGAAGACGTATCCTGAAGCCCATGGTATCCGATAGCATAATGGATCATTTCATGAAGGAGCACATTCTGGGCTTGTCGCTCAGTCATATTATAATAGGTGGTCAGTCGGATCGTGAAATCAGAAAACACGGTCTTTCTCAAATGCCTGATCCGTTTAAAACTCATCGTACCCAATTGTGTACGGGCTCGGGACAACCCGAAATGGGGGTCAGGCAACCGACCCTCAAAATATTTCTGATTGAAAACACAAAAATTGGCTTTCATCCAATCAATGGAAACTATCATCGCTCTTATTTAATATAATAGACATTTCACTTTACAGACGTCTCTGTGATCTGTTCTCCCCAGACAACTTACCGTCTCGTCCCTGATGATTCCTGTCAGTCATGCTCCATCCCCTCTGTTTGCGTTTTAGGCCAGTTAATCAGATAAAGTTTACTGGTAGCCCTGGTGATTGCTGTATACAGCCAATGGAAATAAGATGGGGAAAACATCTCATCCGTCATATAGCCCTGGTCCAAATAGACATGCTTCCATTGCCCCCCTTGTGCCTTATGGCAAGTCACAGCGTAAGCAAACTTGATCTGCAAGGCGTTGAAGTAAGCATCCCCGCGAAGTCTGCTCATCCGGTCAGCCTTTCTGGGAAGATCGGTATAATCCTCCATGATTCGCGAGAAAAGTTCATTAGCCTGCTCCCGGTTCAATGCCGGTGACTCTGTCACAAGACTATCCATAATCACCGTAGCAGACAGTTCCTGATCATCATAGTCAGGAAATCTCAAATCCACATCAGCAAAATGAAAGCCATAAAGTTCCCTGACATGATGCACCCGCTCCACTTCAGCACGATCACCGTTAGCGAGAAAATCCAGACAACTGTCCTGTTGTTGCGAAGGTGCCTCTCCCAGTCGTGCCAATAGTCCATGAGGTTCGTCGGGTGTTGAAGCGGGCAAAGAGGAAGTAACCGTATGATCCCCTCCGGACCCCTTCATCATCCAATAATAATTATTCCTCACGATCATAATCCGGTCGCCCCCGCAAAGTTCGTCCTCCATTCCCAGGACTTGATTCCGAATCCCCTGATTATAAATGTTGGCTCGCTTGTTGCTTCTTGTAATCACAATCGTCTCATCCATCCCTACCTCATCATAACTGCCAGACAATTGTTCCACAAAATCTGCACCTGAAAGACACGACACATCAGCAAACCCATCAAACTGGATTTCGGGTGCTGTCAAAGCCCCCTCGAATGAAGTTTCCTTAAAAGAAAGGATGATCTTCCGGAGATTTGACGCATTCGAAAGTATGCCACTCCCCTGTTTCTGACGCAGCACTTCATTCAGATCACACTGGAAGACTTTCAATCCATACGACTGGATGACAGAAGCACACAAGGCCGGAGATTCATCTTCACCTATCGGTGGCAACTGTGCCTGATCACCTATGAGAACCAGACGATCATGCTGGCCGGAGTAAACATATTGGATCAAGTCATCCAGGAGACTCCCGCTGCCGAATCCACTCTCTGATGACTTTTTCTCCACAGGTTGAGGAGACCGGTTGATCATTGAAGCCTCATCTACCATAAAAAGGGTATGCTTGTACCTGTTCTCGGCAAGATTGAATATCCCCCCTATACCGGTATAGGCTTTCTCACGATAGATACGACGATGGATGGTATAAGCGGCCTGTCCGCTGTTGACGGAAAACACCTTTGCTGCACGGCCTGTAGGAGCCAGCAATACCACCTTCATCTTCAGGTCAAGCATCGTCCGCACGATTGATCCGGAGATAGTCGTCTTCCCGGTCCCGGCACTCCCTCGGAAAATCATTATACTCCGCGGGTCACGGTCCGTCAAGAACCGGGACAGTATCGTCAGTGCCCGATCCTGTTCGGGAGTAGGAGTAAAGCTGAAATGCTGTAAGATCTGATGTTTTAGTTCCTCTTCTTGCATAAATGATTATCTTCCGGAAAGCACAGATTATTTTTCCAGAATAAGACACAAATAAAAACTTTTTGCTATCTTTGCAATTGCAAATGTACAAAATCCCATTGGAATACGAAGGAAATTATGCAAGAATTTCACATTTAGAATCAAGACATGCCGGAAACAGAACCTCATCATATTATCCATCAGCCGAGACTGACCTTTCGGATCAGCTGTGATTCGCTTTCTTTTTCAGTAGCCGACACGACCCTTGAAAGTCAACTCCGCTACGTACCTTATCCGGTGAAGAGTGGCATCTCCATAGCTGCGAATCTGCGTGAAGCGTTCAAGGATAATGACCTTCTGCAAATGGGTTATGACAGGGCAATGATCATCATCGATACCCTCAGCCTCCTCATCCCGACGGAAGAGTTTAAGAAAGATGATGCAGAGGCACTCTATCATTATACTTTTCCGGGACATGACAATGATGTCATCCTGACGAATGTCCTGCCTTACCTGAATTGCGTCGTAGCGTTCTCCGTGAACAAGGATCTCAAGCTCGTCATAGATGATCATTTCAGTGACGTGCGCTTCCAGCCGGTCATGCAGTCTATATGGGATCATCTTCATGAAGAGAGTTTCACGGGAATGTTCAAAAAACTCTATGGCTATTTCCATGACAAGAAACTTGAAATTATCTGCTACGACAAGAACCGGTTCAAGTTCTACAATGCTTATCAAGTCAAGCATTTCAGAGATGCGGTCTACTTCCTTCTCTACGTATGGAATCAACTGGAACTGGATGCACAAAGGGATGAGCTGCATATCTTGGGGAATATCCCGGAAAGGGAAGCTCTCACCAGTGAACTGAAAAAATTCCTGCGCAAAGTATATTATCTGAATCCCTCGGCTGTCTATAACCGTGCCCCCATCGCACAGATCAAGGAACTCCCATTTGATTTGCTGGCATACTACATCCATAAACGAGCATGAGAATTATAACTGGAATTTACAAGGGCAGGAGGTTTGATATTCCCCGGACCTTCAAGGCCCGTCCTACAACGGACATGGCCAAAGAAAACATCTTCAATGTCATACGGGGCTACCTTGATCTGGAAGGAGCAATTGCCCTGGATCTGTTTTCAGGCACAGGAAGCATCTCCCTTGAACTCGCCAGCCGTGGCTGTCAGGAAGTAGTAAGTGTGGAAAACGACCGTGACCATGCGAAGTTTATCTCGCAATGTTTTGAAAAAATCGATTGTGACAAGGATATTCTGATCCGGGGAGATGTGTTCAAGTTTATCCGGCATAATCATCAGACCTTCGACTTTATTTTTGCAGATCCTCCCTATACTCTTCCTGAACTGCCCACCATCCCTGAGTTGGTGCTCAACAGTGGGATACTGGCTGAAAATGGTTTATTCATCATGGAGCATGGGAAAAAGCAGGATTTTTCACAACTCCCGCGTTTCAGAGAACACCGGAATTACGGGGCCGTCAACTTCTCCATTTTCAAATAGAGAATATTACAAATACTAATAACACTACTCGTTTCCCGGATCAAGAGATCCTCCCGGAAAACGCAACAGGCTAAAAATACAACTCAACAGAAAGATAAAACAATGTCAGTACATCAGTATTCCAAGATTCATCCTATGGGCACTGTCCCCTTAAAACATTTCAAGGACCTTCTACTACAAAAACAATTTATAGACCTTTCAGGATTAAAGCGTCTGGCTCAGCGCATGAATCCTAAAAACATACATGCTCCTAAAATATTCACCCAACTGGAAGAGCAGACTAAAACACCTGAATCTGAATAGTCTTTTATCAACGTATCTTCCTGACTAGGAACAGGTTAACCGGCAACCCTTCAACTCTGAATCACCCTCATCACATCAAAGGAGAAAACAGACGAAGCAAACTCTCCCATAACCGATGTATGAAGGGTCTATGATGGATCTTATGATAGTAATCCTGCAGGAACACGCTTTGCCTTTCATCGTCAAGGTACACCTTCTTGATCCTTAGAGACATCCCCTCATCATAGAAAAATGCATTCGCTTCAAAATCATCCTCAAAACTCCGGAAATCCACATTCGTGCTACCTACCGTTGAAATGTAATCATCACTGACCATCAATTTTGAGTGATTGAATCCGGCCTTGTAAAGATACACTTTCCCCCCCGCCTCAACCGTTTCCTCGACGTAAGAACGACTTGCCCAGTCGACAAGGGCAGAATCCCCTTTGAGGGGAATCATCAACCGGATATCTACACCGGCCAGGGCTGCAGTACGCATGGCAAACAATACCGGTTCCGTAGGGAGGAAATAAGGAGATTCCATATAGACATAATGCCGCGCCTGCAGGATAATACGGACATAACCTTGCATGATCGCCGGCCAGGCATCTGCGGGACTGCTGGAGACGACCTGCATCAGACAATCATTGCTGATTGCCGCATTAATAGGCGGATAGTATTTCCTGTCCGTCAGCAACGTACGGTCCACGAAATACCAGTCTACCAGGAAATCCCGTTGGATGGCATATACGCCTCCACCTTCTACCCGTATATGTGTATCACGCCACGACTGCCGGCCTATCCCTTTCACATATCTCAATGCGATGTTCATTCCGCCGATAAATCCCACACGGCCGTCAATGACAATGAGTTTGCGGTGGTTCCGGTAATTGGCTTTACTCGTAAAAGCGGGGAATTTCACCGGCATGAAAGCATGAACATCAATACCGGCATCCCGCATACGCTCGAAAAAGCGGTTATGCGACCCCCAGGAACCTACATCATCATAAATGACGCGCACCTCAACACCTTCCTGAGACTTGTCAATCAAAGCATCAGAGATAAGATAGCCTAAAGCATCATCGCAGAAGATGAAAGAATCAATATGTATATGCTTTGTGGCTTTCCCTATTTCCCGTAAGAGAGCCGGGAAAAACTCATATCCTGTGGTATAGATCTCCACCACGTTATCCTTGAAAGGCAGAGCAAGGTTCTGTTTTGCGAAAAGTCTCATCAGTGGTTTCTGACTCTCCGGGATATGTAAGTTTTCCTGCTCTGCAAATTCGAGCATGGAGCGTTTCGACAGTTCATCAAGGCTCCGCTGGCTCATCAGCCTCTGCTTCCGGATATTCTGGCCGAAGAAAACATACAAGATGATCCCAATGACAGGTAAGAAAAAGAGAACCAGCAGCCATGCCATCGTTTTTGCGGGCTGTCGGTTATCCATCAATACAGCTACCATTGTCGCGAGAATGACAGCCATATAAGCAACAAGAACTATCCAATGTACATATATCATACTTACCTGCGCGAAATTAAGATTTCAGAATCACCCTCCTTATGTTTCATTTCAAGAGCTCCACAACACCGTCATAGCCCTGCCGTTTACCGGACATCGGCCGTCGGCAACTCACTTCCCGTCTCCCTTCAATTTCTGCAGATAGGCCAGTTCTCCTATCGCAAAATCCGTATTGTCAGGATCGTCAAGCATCCTTTTAAGCAATGCCTCAGCCTCGTCATACCGTTGCAGGTCAATATACACATAAGCCTTGCGGCGGTTCAGGAAATTGACAAAAGAGTTCACGGCCACATTTTCCCGATCCTCCCCGTCAATGTTGTTTTCAACATTCTCAAGAAGGCCGTCTATAAAACTAATGGCCCGGAAATCATGACCGTTAACCAGGCTATTCACGAGTTCTTCCGTATAGGTCACCCGATGAAGTGGGAACACAATATCCAGGTAATAGTAAGCCTGACGATACAGATGAAGTTCGCTATAACAGAACCCGATCAGATAGCACACTTCATAAAAACGATCCTTCTCCTCAGGCTTCAGATCCTCAAACACGGACTGGGCAAAATTAAAGGCGTCCAGAAGATATTGCAAAGATTCATAAAAACAATGATTCAGGAACAGTCGTTTCCCGCGGAATAGCAGATAGGCCAGTTTTGGCTGGGCACTTTCACACATCAGTTTTTGCTCTTCCGTCATCTCCTTTTCCTGATTTCTTTTCCGTTTCTGCAAGGCATCCTCCCACATCAGATGAAATTCTGCCAGACGCTCTTTCGGACAAGTGAGATCATAAGCGGCAAGCAGGCTCACGACCCTGGATTTCGTCAGCTCGCTGCCTGATGGGATACGGCGACTGACAGACAGAGGGATCAGGGTGATCGTAATACGATAATAAATCGTGCGATCCGTCGCCTTCTCAGAGTTCAGATGAAATTCCATGATACGGTTGAGTGGCCCGCGGAGATCAACATACTGTAATTCCAAAGAAGCCTCTTCACGTATCAGTTTTCCCTTTTCTATCAGCGCTCCGCTGACATCACAGTTGCGGATCGCCTTCCCATCTTCCAGATGGCCAGAAGGGCCCTTCAGGCAGACCGGCTCAAATTGCTTCACCCCGAACAAAGTATTCAGCAACTGCTCTATGGTAATTTTTTCATCTGCATTTCCCCTCCAGGAAGGTCCTGCTTTCTGATGCATCATCTCCTGCTCCCGAAGGAGAAACAGCTCCCTGCCCCATTCTGCTGAGTTTGTCTCAAAGTCCTTTTGCTCTGCCTTCTGGTTGTCATCTTCCAATTCCCGGAAACGCTTGACAAACGTACTCTGCCAGCGGAACATGTCCAGCATCTCTCGTTCCAGGACCTCCACGGCATTCTTGAGGGTCAGCAACAGACCTGACACGATATGCAGATCAACGAGGTTCTGGTCCGTATTTAAAGTATATACGATACGACACATCTCAGAGCTGAGCGAACACTGGTTACTCAGACTTCTCACTAAGGCGATGTGATCCATGGACGTCGAGAAAAAGAAAGGATAGGTTAACCGGATATAGGGCGTCCCCTTTTCTATCCGGATATAGAAATGCCCGGTCTGATAGTCAAAATGGTAAAGGACACCATTATGATCCTTGTCATTCTCTATCCTGTATTTGCAGTTGAACTTCTTCAAGGCCATCTTGACCAGCATGGTGTTGAAGGCTAAATCATAGTCATGCAAGGCACGGCCTGAGTCGATGTGCCGTCTCAGGGCCGGTATAATGACAAAGGCCACGATAAAGACGATTGTCCAGAGAACAACTATGATGACTATATTTCTCATTTCTAACTTTTTATATTGCTTCTCTTGACTTTTGCCCCTCCGCTTATACGGAAAGGAACAGATAATGAAGGCCCTTCATACAAGGATATTGCTTCCGAGCATCTTGGCCATCTGATTGCGGATAGTCTGCAAATTCTGGTATTTCTGAATCAGAAGTTTCATTTCTCCACTGTCACCGGTGCTCTCGGTGATCTTCCTTTTCAGTTCGTCCAGGTAATGCTCCACATAGTCCAGACGGAAATTGAGGATCAGGGTAAGCACATCATGTGCCAGACGGGAGGGCTCATCCTCCACCTTCAGACTCTCTGAAAGGTGGAACCGATCCGTACACATCCGTGCAGCCAACTGACTGATCTTGGGATTAGGGTGATTGATGAAATAGTTCTCACTTTCAAAACCTGTGTCCTTCAGATGCTCTACACATTCATGAAGGATCTGATTGTAAATATCCTCTGAAAACAGGAGTTGGTCTGTGCTGAGGTCTGCATCAACATATTGGGCAACGGGCAACGTGACATCCTTTCCCTGATGGTCCTGGACGGTGATCTTTTCATTTCCATGCCGGATGACCAACTGGATAAGTTGCTGTTCCACTTCCTTTTTCTGACTTATCGCTGCCGGTTCTGCTATCTGCGGCCGGGCAGCGGGCACAGCAGAATGCTGGTCAAGTCCGGCAGCACGTCTCTCTGCCTTCTCCTGCTCACTTTTTCCATTACGGATAAACTGGTTCATCTGCCGGATGAGTGTTGACTCATTCAGCCCAAGTCTTGCGGAACAAAGGTGGATATAGGTAGCCCGGACGATCTGGTCCGTGATGACGGAGACACTTTCGACAATCGAATTAATCGCCTCTGACCGCTTGATCGGATCCGAGACCCCCTTAAGAAGGACACGGATCTTAAACTCGATAAAATCTTCCTGATGGCCTTCCACATAACTTTTAAAATCGGCAGCCGTATGGCTCCGGGCAAAGCTGTCAGGATCATTACCATCGGGAAGGAGCAGGACCTTGACGTTCATCCCTTCTTTGAGGAGCATGTCGGTACCACGGAGAGCAGCATGGATCCCGGCTGCATCACCGTCATACAACAAGACAATATTATTCGTGAAACGATGAAGGAGACGTATCTGATACACGCTCAGTGCCGTTCCTGAGTTGGCTACCACATTCTCTATGCCACTCTGATTCATGCTGATCACATCCGTGTATCCCTCCACCATGTAGACCAGATTCTCACGGGCGATCGACTTCTTGGCCTGATAGATGCCATAAAGCTCCTTCTCTTTATGATAGATCGGACTATCCAGGGAATTCACATACTTCTGGCTGACCCCTTTCGTCCGCTTGTCCAAGACACGCCCCCCGAAAGCAATGACTTTTCCACTGACACTGATCCAAGGAAACAGCGCACGGCCGGCAAACCGGTCTTTCAGATGTCCGTCACGACCCTCATAGCTCAGCCCTGTCTTTTTAAGGAACTCCGGCTGGTACCCTTCCCTGACCGCCTCTGACGACATCGCATCCTGCAGGGGAAGGGCAAAACCCAACTGGAACCTGCTGATGATGTCATCCCTGAAACCACGACTGCGGAAATAGGCCATCCCCACAGCCTTGCCGTCCGGGTGCTGATGAAGGATGTTCTGAAAGTATTTTGCTGCCCATTCGTTGACGATGAACATGGACTCACGCTCGCCCTCTTCTCTCTTTTCCTCAGGAGTCAACTCTTTTTCATGGATTTCAATATTATATTTTCTGGCAAGCCATCTCAGGGCTTCCGGATAAGTCATCTGCTCCAGCTCCATCAGGAAATGGACGGCATTACCTCCCTTCCCGCAGGTAAAACAATGACAGATCCCCCTGCTCGGAGAAACTGAAAAAGAAGGATGCGTATCATTGTGAAAAGGGCAAAGACCGACATAATTGACACCCCGTTTCCTCAGTGTAACAAATTCCGAAACCACATCTACAATGTTCGTGGCTGCCATAATCTTATCAATCGTAGCTCTGTCTATCATATTGCTCTTCTTTCCCTCTCTACTTCCAGAAATGTCCTCACAGAATTTTATTTTCTTATATTGTTATCAGATAAAAGATTTCCTTTGTCCGCCCATCCTGTAACTTGCTGTCTCGTAAGGATGATTATGCAAATATACGAACTTTTTTCAAATTGTAGAATACACCTAATTATTTTTCATGAATCAAACCATGCTTTTTCAGTCAAAAAGACATCAAAAGGATCTATTATTGCACAAACCTTTCGTTTTGTGCACATCGTAAACGAAAACGTGCAATTTTCAAGTATTTTATTTGCCCAACAAGCAAAAAATTCGTAATTTTGCGCCGAATTTCGAAATTAATTTATTTATACATAACAATTTATGAAGTTGAAAATCGTTGTACTTGCCAAACAAGTACCTGACACAAGAAACGTGGGAAAGGACGCCATGACAGCTGAGGGAACTGTCAACCGTGCAGCCCTCCCTGCCATCTTCAATCCTGAAGATTTGAATGCTCTGGAGCAAGCTCTTCGCATCAAGGATCAGAATCCGGGTTCTACTGTTGGTATCCTGACCATGGGACCTCCCCGTGCCGGTGAGATTATTCGACAGGGCCTCTATCGTGGTGCCGATACGGGTTGGCTACTGACTGACCGTCTCTTTGCCGGTGCTGACACGTTGGCTACTTCTTATGCCTTGTCTCTGGGTATCCGTAAGATCGGAGATGTAGATATTGTGATCGGAGGTCGTCAGGCCATTGATGGTGATACGGCTCAAGTCGGTCCTCAGGTAGCCCAGAAACTGGGACTCAATCAAGTCACTTATGCCGAAGAGATTATAAAGATAGACAACAAAAAAGCCACGATCAGACGTCATATTGACGGGGGTGTAGAAACAGTGGAAGCTCCTTTGCCACTTCTCGTAACCGTTAATGGTACGGCTGCGCCATGCCGCCCGTGCAACGCCAAACTGGTCATGAAATACAAGTATGCGTCTTGTCCTATGGAGCGCAAAGGGGATGAGCCATGGACTGAACTTTACAAGACCCGCCCTTACCTTACCTTGAACCAGTGGAGTGTGGCCGATGTGGCAGGTGACTCTCAACAATGCGGCCTGAGTGGTTCCCCGACAAAGGTCAAAGCCGTACAAAATATTGTCTTCCATACCAAGGAAAGCAAGAGGCTGACTTCTTCTGATGAGGATATAGACCAGTTGATGAAAGAATTGATTTCGGAGAAAATTATCGGTTAATTACTGTAGTACCAGAAATTTATGAATAACATTTTTGTATATTGCGAGGTTGAAGGCACTACCGTTGCCGAGGTATCTCAGGAGTTGCTTTCCAAAGGCCGTAAACTGGCCAGTCAGCTGGGCGTAGAACTCGAAGCTGTCGTAGCCGGAACCGGCATAAAGGGTAAGGTGGAAGATCAGATCCTGCCCTACGGCGTTGATCATCTGTTCGTGTTCGATGCAGAAGGCCTTTTCCCTTATACCTCTGCTCCACATACGGACATTCTCGTCAACCTCTTCAAAGAGGAAAAGCCACAGATCGCTCTCATGGGAGCTACCGTTATCGGCCGGGACCTGGGCCCTCGTGTCTCATCATCCCTGACATCAGGACTGACCGCTGACTGTACCCAACTGGAGATCGGTTCTTATGATGACCGGAAGACCGGCAAGCACTATGACAATCTGCTCTTCCAGATGCGCCCGGCCTTCGGCGGGAATATCGTTGCAACCATCGTCAACCCTGATCACCGTCCGCAAATGGCTACCGTCCGCAGCGGTGTCATGCAAAAGGCTCTCTACAAGGGAAAAGCTAAAGGTCAGGTGTCTTACCCTGACGTGGCCAAATATGTTCCGGAAACCGACTTTGTCGTCAAGGTTATTGACCGTGAAGTCAAGGCTGCCAACTGTAACTTGAAAAGTGCTCCTATCATCGTTGCAGGGGGCTATGGTATGGGCAGCAAAGAAGGTTTCAATATGCTCTATGAACTCGCTGATGAACTCCATGCAGAGGTGGGCGCTTCCCGTGCTGCCGTCGATTCAGGATGGATAGACTCCAGCCGCCAGATCGGCCAGACCGGTGCCACCGTTCACCCAAAGGTTTACATCGCCTGCGGTATCTCCGGACAGATCCAGCATATCGTCGGTATGCAGGACGCAGGTATCATCATCTCTGTCAACTCTGATCCAGACGCTCCCATCAATAAGATTGCAGACTATGTTATCGTTGGTACCGTCGAGGATGTTGTACCTAAACTTATCAAGCATTACAAACAGAACACCAAGTAAACTATGGCAAATTATTATAGTGATCATCCAGAGATTGCATTCCAACTGAGCAATCCTCTGATGAAACGTATTGTTGAGCTTAGAGAGCGCAACTTCGTCGAAAAAGACAAATATGCTGAAGCTCCTGTCAACTACGAGGATGCTATGGAGAATTACAAACGGGTGCTGGACATCATCGGTGATATTTCCGCCAATGTCCTTCAGCCTAATTCGGAATCCATCGACCTGGAAGGTCCTCACCTTGAGAATGGCCGCATGAAATACGCCAGCAAGACCTATGAGGATCTTGACGCTACCCGTAAAGCCGGACTCTGGGGAGTTACCATGCCTCGCCAGTATGGTGGGCTCAACTTCCCTCTGACCATCTTCTCCATGATGTCAGAAGTGGTGGCAGCTGCCGATGCCGGCTTCCAGAACATCTGGAGCTTGCAGAGTTGTATCGACACTCTTTATGAGTTTGGCTCTGACGAGCAACGGGAAAAGTATATCCCGCGGGTTTGTCAGGGGGAGACCATGAGTATGGACCTCACGGAACCTGATGCCGGCTCTGACTTGCAGCGTGTCATGCTGAAGGCTACCTTCGATGAGAAGGACAACTGCTGGCACCTGAATGGGGTCAAGCGTTTCATCACGAATGGTGACTCTGACATCCACCTTGTCCTGGCTCGTTCTGAAGAGGGTACCCACGACGGACGCGGATTGTCCATGTTCATTTATGACAAGCATAACGGTGGGGTAACCGTCCGGCATATTGAGAACAAACTCGGTATTCACGGATCACCTACCTGCGAGTTGGTCTTCAAGAATGCAAAGGCTGAACTTTGTGGAAGCACCCGCCTGGGCCTCATCAAGTATGTCATGGCGCTGATGAATGGTGCCCGCCTGGGAATCGGTGCACAGAGTGTAGGGGTTGCACAGGAAGCTTATGACCTGGCCGTAATGTATGCCAAGGAACGTGAACAATTCGGAAAGAAGATCATCTCTTTCCCGGGTGTCTATGACATGCTGTCCCGCATGAAAGCCAAACTTGACGGTGGCCGTGCACTGCTCTATGAGACTGCCCGCTATGTGGATATCTACAAGACCCTTGAAGACATCTCACGGAGCCGCAAACTGACCCCTGAAGAACGCAAGGAGATGAAGAAATACGGACGTATGGCAGACGCCATTACTCCGCTTTGCAAGGGGATGAATTCCGAATATGCCAACCAGGCTGCCTATGATGCCATCTCCATCCACGGAGGTTCCGGCTTTATCATGGAATATGAAGCCCAGCGCCTCTACCGGGATGCCCGCATTTTCTCCATCTACGAGGGTACAACACAGTTGCAAGTGGTCGCTGCGATCCGCTATGTGACCAACGGCACTTACCTCAAGATCATTGAGGAGATGCTGGGACACGAAGTAGCTGAAGACCTGAAGCCTCTTCAGAAACGTGTCGAGGAGATGACTGCCCTTTACAAACAATCCATTGAATATGTAAGGGATGCTGACAATCAGGAGATGCACGATTTCCTTGCACACCGGCTTTGTGACATGACGGGTGATATTCTCGTTTCCCTGTTGCTTTTGGATGACGCCACTCGAAATGAAGATCTTTTCGGGCGGAGTGCAAAGGTTTTTGTCTTTGCAGCAAATGCTAAGGTAGTAGGAAATGCGGACTATATCCAGAACTTTATCGCAGAAGACTTGACGGATTTCCGTGTGGAAGAAACTCAGGAAGAAGCTGGAAAATAAAAGGTTATCATATCAAGAACAAAAGGGCGTCCGGTCAGGCCGCCCTTTTTTATAGGTTCTCAGTTGCTGAAAAAAATTAATCATGGCAAAAGTATTAGTCACAGGAGCCAATAAAGGAATCGGCTTCGCTATCAGTAAACAGTTAGGGCTCTGCGGATGGCATGTACTCGTAGGAGCTCGTAGCCGGGAAAGAGGAGAAAAAGCGGTCTGCCGCCTGAAGGCCATGGGGGTCAAAGAGGTGGAATGGGTTGAGGTCAACCTTTCTGATTTAGAGGCTATCCGACGTTCCGTAAAGTTAATTAAAGACAGTCACCCGGATCTGGAAATGCTGGTTAACAATGCCGGGATACCCGGGAACATGGAATGTGCAAGTTATGAGTCTGACATGGAAGACATCATCGAAACGGTAAAGGTGAACTATATCGGCACCTACGCCCTGACAAAAGGGCTTGTCCCTGTCATCGCCAGAAACCGTGGAAGGATCGTTAACATCACCGTCCCTACCAGCGTCAACCCTTATTGGAATCCGCTGGCCTACAAAGCCAGTAAGGCTGCCCAGAATGTGATGACCGCTACCATGGGTTTTGACTTTGACAAAAACAAGGTTCCGGTAGAGATTTTCTGCGTTCATCCCGGACCTACCACTACCGACCTGAATGGCAATATGACAGGGGAAGGATTTCATACCCCGGAGGTCGTCGCCGGAAAGTTCATGGAGATCATCAACGACGGGAAACGTCACCAGGGTGAATTCATAGAGATCTTCCCCATCGTATCTGCCTGATCACTGTACAGCAAGGAGATGCCCTGTTCCGCAAGTGAGCGGACGGGCATGTCCTCAATTAATTCAATATTCACTGCATGGGGAATTGCTGGTAAATCGTCAGGCCATAATCCCTTGCTATGGAGTAGACATAGTCCATGATGTCCGCCAGATGCTCCTCATAAAGTTTCCAGTCCTTTATTTTCAAGAAGAAATAAAACTCTACAGGAACGCCGCACTGGGTAGCCTCCAGCTCGCGGACCATCACCATCATTTCACTGTTCACATCATCACGCCTCATGAGGAATTCCTCCATGGCACGGCGGAACAGTCCCATATTCGTAACCTTCTTCTCATCGTCCACGAATTTAATACTCCGGAAATCGAAGTAAACGGCTCGCTTGATACGGCGGCCGGGACTTTGTTCCATTCCGATCCAGTTCTGGAAACTCCCGTTAATCAATGCTTGAGGCGAGATCGTAACTATCGTATTATCAAAATTCTGTACCTTGACCGTAGAGAGCGACATTTCCTTGACAACACCGTCAACAGTCGTATCCGGGACTGTGATCCAGTCGCCGACATGAATCATATCATTACTCGTCAAGCGCACTCCTGAGACCAGTCCTTCAATGGTATCCTTGAAAACGAGCATGAGCACGGCCGAGGTCGCGCCCAGTCCGGCAAAGAGCGCCATCGGACTCTTGTTGAGTAAGATGGCGATGATCACGACAAAGGCTATAAAGACCATCAAGATCTTCAGCACCCCGCAGAACGATTTCAGATATTGGCGGGTGGAAGACCGTCGGCTGATTATTTCCAGTTGATTGAAAGAATCAATAAACACGACTGCCGTGCGGGTGGTCATGACAACGATATAAATGGCTGTCAGACGGGTCAGGATGACACGGATGGAAGGAAACTGGTAGAACACCATCGGCAAGAGTTTCCAGACGACAATGGCCGGAACAATCCGGCAGGCACTGACCAGGACTCTCTCGTTGAATAAGACCGAATCCCATTTCGCTGTTGTTTTCCGGGTGATGCTCATGATCAGGGGGACAAGGGTCTTCCGGCAGATCACATAGAACAGCCAGGCCAGGAATGCGGTCACGAGAATGAGTAGGACATGTCGCAAGACAGGGACGGCAGGGCCATGAATCCCCGTGAGGGAAATCATCTGCTCGACAAAAATTCTGATCCTTTCCAACCAGATATGAGAACTCACTAATTTATGAACTTGCAAGACCATAGTAAAAAATTAAGAATGAAAGGGACAAAGGGACATCATGTATTTCCAAAACAAGACAAGAATCCCCCGGCATAAGATTTATTGAGGAGAACAGAGTGATATACAGACGCGGTCCTGAAAGGCTCTCGCATTGACCGCATGCATCACCCCCTGGTTAAGGATGGCGAAACAGAGCAGGTGACTGTTGGCTGCCGTACAATAGCCTGCGAGAGAGACCACTCCGGTCTCGGTGCCCGTCTTTGCATGCACGTTCCCCCGTGTAAAAGCATTATGCATCCGGTGTTCCAGTGTACCGTCCACGCCCATAATGGGAAGTGCCGGATGCAGATGCATATAGATATTATCATTCTGATAAGCATATCTCAGCAAACGTACCAGCAACTCAGGCGTAATATAATTATAGAGTGACAGACCGCTTCCGTCAGCCAACCGGTAACGGGAAGGATCCAGACCTATTTTCTCGATCAGTTTCCGTTCCACAGCCCTTGCGCTCTTTGCTGACGCAGGATGATTGCCGGTGGAAGCAGCTACTTGATAATATAGTGATTCCGCATAAAGATTATCACTTTCCTTAAGCATCCTGACCAGGATCTGATCCAGGCTGTGGTAACGCGTACAAACCGTGAAGGCATCATCCGGACAACGCTTCGTACCTGTGGAAAACGGTGAAAAGATCACACCTGATTCACGGAGCCTGGAGATAAAACGGTCCATGAACTGGTCCTTTCCGGAGATCAGAAGAGGAGAAAGCGTAGGATTGTCATCATCCCAGCACCATCCTTCGCCATAAAGGTTGGTGTCTTTCATTGACTTGTCTGCATAGATGGAACCATGGATGGAATCCACTCCCATCTCCTTCAAGTTGGAGATGAAAGCTGACAGGTCATCAGAATTGAACCGGGGATCCATCCCTCCCACTAAATATACATCTCCCGTAAGGGTGTGGTTCTCTATCTTGCCGGTGTATCTTAACTGGGTCTTAAACTGGTAGGAACCTCCCAGACGGTCAATAGCCGTAATCGCGGTCAGCAGTTTCAGGCAAGAAGCAGGACGCATCATCTGGAATTCATTTTTCTCGAAGATGCATGAATCTGCCGTAAGATCCCATACCATCATCCCTACCTGGGAAGTCTGGAACATCTTGTTCTCCAGCAGTTTGTTGATCTTTTCCTGCACTGATTTCGGCCATGGCAGATTTGTGACAGTATCCGTATTGACGGAATCAGACCATGCCGAATCCTCCTTGACCTCCTCATTATTCTCTATATTTTCATCAATGACCTGAGCTTCCGCCGGCACGAGCATCACGGTCATCACCAGCAAAAGTAAACATCTCAAATTTTTCATCATCCTATATTATTCATTTATTGAATGTCCGGAACACGCGATCCCCTTCGGATCCATGTACAAGAACCATCCTTCATCTCTCCTGGCTCACACACCGTTTCTTCAGCTCAGACAGGAAGCCCTCCTCTTCTACCGGCATTACTGCCTCCATTCTCTTTCCAGATCCATACACCAACAGAAGATAATGGTTCAGTCCAAACACGGTTTTCATACGAGTCACCTCCTGGAGTTCCCTCAAGGGAATGGATTTATTAATTGAAAACCTGCCCTTATTGATGATCAGTATCTCCTGTTCCTTCCCAGGTGTCCCCGCTCCGACCTTATGAAAAGTGTAAGTCGTATGGATAACCCGTTCGATCATGCATAAAATAAGCACCATAAGCAATGTACCGATCAACGCATGCTTTTCCCAAAAGAAATAAAAGGTGAGAATCGAAAATAGAACGATACCACTCATAGCTCCTATCGTAAAACGATGATGAAATGTCTTGTCCATTACCTTTTTTCTTTTCATTCAGACCGAACAGAAATACACTCACTGGAAACCTGAACGGCGACATAGATGGTTACAAGTGCAAAATTACAAAAAAATGCTCGTTTAAGCTCCCTTTTGTTCATTAATTACACTTTTTATATCCGTTTACCCCTTTTTCACCTCCATTCAGCCTCCACAGAATAAATCCCCGGCGATCAGCCTTTGCTGAAAGCAACCGGAATGATCATTTGATCTGCTTCAAAGCGAGTTTGACGACCTGCTCCACAGGGAGATCGGGCTGTTCAGCCATAATTGCCCTTACAACCTTATCGGAAGGTGCCGGAGAAAAACCGAGCATGGTCAATGCGCTCACGGCCTCATCCTTAATATCCATATTAATGGAACTCTTGCTGGTCCCGCCTGCGGGAATCTCATCGGTGATGCCCAGGCTGACGATCTTATCCTTGAGGTCCAGGATGATACGCTGAGCTGTCTTCAGTCCGATGCCCTTGACGCTCTTGAGCATTTTATCATTCCCTGTAGAAATAATATTGCACAGTTCGCCCGGAGAAGTAGAAGAAAGGATCATCCTGGCCGTATTGGCCCCTATACCGGACACGGTGATCAACAGGCGATACAGGTCACGCTCCTGACGAGTGTAAAAGCCGAAAAGGGTGAAAGAATCATCACGTCCTCCCGTCACGAGAGACTCATGGACGAAAAGTTTGACCTCCCGGTTTTTTAAACCCTGGACAGCCGTATACGTGTTCAGGGATATGTTCAGCGCAAAACCTACCCCTGAAGCCTCTACGACAGCCAGTGCAGGAGTTATTTCCGTAAGTGTACCTTTGACATAATCAATCATAATTTTCTTTTTAAAGTTCAGACCTATTATACATTTTATCCCTCCGCAGGCCGGTGCAGTTCGATGATCGGTATTTCCGGTGGATCCCCGAGGCGGAAGGGCATGGTGCCGCCGATGCCGGTCGAGACATACAACATACTTCCGTCCTCGGTATACTTTCCACCCCACTCATGGTAGAACCATTTGACCGGGGAGAAATGGCCTATCCTCAGTTGTCCTGCATGGGTATGCCCGCTCAGTGTCAAGGCGATGTCCGTATGATGCAGGACCCCCATCCGCCAATGATGGGGATCATGGCTCAACAGGATCTTGAACATCCCCTCGGGTAATCCTTTCATTGCATGATCCAGATCACCATAGCTCTGAAAAGGTGGTCTGCTGATATTCTCCACCCCGATCACCGCTATCGTCGAATCCTCATCAGCAGGAGCATCCGGACAGGACTCCCCCCTTACACGACCGGCTGCCTCCTCCTGAGAATGACGAGCCACTTTTACCGGCCGGTGGATCAGGACATGATCGTTCAGAAGGAGTTTCCACCCCATCTTCTCTTCCAGATAATGGAGCACTTTCTGGTTCTTGCGGATATTTTCCTCGGAAGTATCCTTTCCATATTCACAATAATCATGGTTGCCCAGGACGGACAAGACTCCGTCGGGAGCATGAAGTCTGTCCAGGACAGTAGTAAAGGGGATGATCTCCTCCGCGCTGACATTCACCAGATCGCCCGTGAAGACGATCAGGTCCACCTTCTGCTTCTGCACCGTATCCACCACTTTAGTGATGAAGGACCGGTTTTTCAGAAATGTGCCGATATGAATATCGGAAAGTTGAAGGATACGATAGCCCTCGAAAGCCTGGGGAAGAAGAGGAGAGACACAAGATACCCTCCTCACCTTGATATGGCGCCAGCCGATCAGTAACCCGTAAACGGCTATCAGGAATATGCATCCTGCGCCGATCACCCCCGGCAACCAGCCCAGAAAGGGCCATAAGATCAGGAAGACAAGACCGGGGATGCCAATAAAAAGGATGGCCCCGAAGATCCCTCTCACCAATGAATTATGATGTATCGTCAATTTCATAACCTGTTCGGATAATTCAATACAAATATAGTGAATTCTTTGGAAAGGCCATCCTCACTGACTGGTTTTTATCAATTTTTCCGGAAAGGCCTGGTGATCCGGACATCCTGGGCCCGCCTGCGGGAACGAGCAGGCAACGGTATAAAGGGAACAGGAAAAATTATGGAATAAATTTGTTTTTCTGTATAAGTTAATGTATCTTTGCAAAGATACATCCTTTCTAAAAAATGCAGAATCAACATACATACGGACTTTTAGATAAAATCATTTATCCCAAAGATTTACGAAAACTCAGCATAGACCAACTCCCTGAGGTATGCAAGGAACTGAGAAAAGATATTCTTGACGAAGTATCAATCAATCCGGGACACCTGGCTTCTTCGCTCGGTGCCGTGGAAATAACGGTAGCCTTGCATTACGTATTCAACACTCCCGATGACCGGATCGTCTGGGATGTGGGGCATCAGGCCTACGGGCATAAGATTCTGACCGGCCGCAGAAAACTCTTCTACACGAACCGACAGTTGCACGGCATCCGCCCGTTCCCCTCTCCTTTGGAGAGTCCTTATGACACCTTCACCTGCGGGCATGCCTCCAATTCCATCTCGGCTGCACTGGGCATGGCCGTAGCCGCTAAGAAAACCGGGCATGAGAAACGGCATATCGTAGCCGTTATCGGAGACGGCGCAATGAGCGGGGGACTCGTTTTCGAAGGACTCAATAATGTGAGCTCCACGCCCAATGACCTGCTCATCGTCCTGAATGATAACGACATGAGCATTGACAGGGCCGTAGGGGGAATGGAGAAATATCTCCTGCGGCTGGATACATCGGATACCTATAACCGTCTCCGCTTCAAGGCGAGCAGATGGCTCTTTTCCAAAGGTTATCTGAACGAGAACCGAAGAAGGGGAATTATCCGGTTGAACAATGCCATCAAATCGGCCATCAGCCATCAGCAGAACATCTTCGAGGGAATGAACATCCGTTATTTCGGCCCTTATAACGGGCATGATGTGAAAGAACTTGTACATACCTTCCGTCAGCTGAAGGACATGAAGGGACCGAAATTACTGCACCTCCACACCATCAAGGGAAAGGGTTACAAACCTGCTGAGAAATCGGCCACCGTCTGGCATGCCCCCGGGAAATTTGACATCCAGACCGGTTACCGGATCATCCAGGACAGTACTGACCAGCCTCCAAAATTCCAGCAGGTGTTCGGAGAAACGCTGCTTGAACTGGCTAAAAGTAACCCCCGGATTGTGGGGGTGACCCCTGCCATGGCCCCCGGGTGCTCCATGAATATCATGCAGAAAGTCATGCCGGACCGTGTGTTCGATGTGGGAATTGCCGAGGAGCATGCCGTCACCTTCTCGGGGGGGATGGCAAAGGACGGACTTCAGCCTTTCTGTAACATCTACAGTGCTTTCGCCCAAAGGGCTTATGATAATATCATCCATGATCTGGCTATTTTGAATCTGCCCGTCGTCCTCTGTCTGGACAGGGCAGGAATAGTCGGCCCTGACGGCCCTACACACCACGGCGTCTTTGATATGGCTGCACTGCGTCCGGTTCCCCATCTGACCATCGCTTCTCCAATGAATGAACATGAACTGAGAAAACTCATGTATACGGCACAGTTGGAAGGCAAGGGGACTTTCGTGATCCGCTACCCGCGGGGAAGAGGCGTGCTCACCGACTGGCGCTGCCCCCTGGAAGAGATCCCCGTAGGAACGGGGAGGAAACTGAGGGACGGGAAGGATGTGGCTGTCCTCAGCATCGGTCCTATCGGCAACGATGTAGAAAGAGCCATTAATGATCTGGAACAGGACAAAGATCCTCTTGCGGCCAGAGCCTCTCTGGGAAAGGTAGCTCATTATGACATGCGCTTCCTCAAACCGCTTGATGAACAACTCCTGAAGGAGATCGCAGAAAGATTTTCCAAGATCATTACCATTGAAGACGGAGTGAAAGCCGGCGGATTCGGCAGTGCTGTCCTGGAATGGATGAACGATCACGGATTCCATCCTGATATTCTGCGGATGGGCATACCGGATGAATTCGTAGAACACGGGACCGTGGAACAGTTGCATCAGATTGTGGGCATAGATACGGAAAGTATTAAACAGAATATCGCAGCACTGCTGTAACGGGCGTGCTGCCCCGTTCGCTTCTCTGTAGTCAATCTGTTTATATTCAAAAAGGAAAAACAGGAGGATAGATCGGTCTGTCCTCCTGTTAATGATTAACAAGGTGCCCACACCTATAATAATCTATTTATCATTATAAAGCATTTTACAGTATTATGAGGATTATCATTTCAGGCGCTTATGCCATAGGAACATACCTTGCCAAATTATTGTCCCGCAATGAAGAGGATATTACCCTTATCGATGAGGATGCAGACCGACTGGCAGAGATCGGCTCCGACTATGACCTGCTCACGCTGGAGGCCAATCCCGGGAGCATCAGGACTCTGAAGGAAGCGGGAGCACCAAACGCGGACCTCTATATCGCCGTGACGAAAAGTGAAGCGCTCAACCTGAACACTTGTATCCTGGCAAAGGCCCTGGGCACAAAAAAAACCGTCGGAGAAATAGGAAACTCCGAATACATTGAACCCGAATCACAAAAGTTCCTGCAACGACTGGGCATTGATTCCGTCATTTTCCCGGAGGTGCTCGCCGCACAGGACATCAACAACGGCCTGAGAATGAGTTGGGTCCGGCAGCGCTGGGATGTACACGGGGGTGCCCTCGTTATGCTCGGCATCAAACTCCGGGATAGTTGTGAGATTCTCAACCGACCCCTGAAAGATATCTGTGGCATGGGAGCACATTATCATATCGTTGCCATCAAACGCGGAGACGAGACCATTATTCCTTCGGGAAATAATAAACTGAAGACCTATGACCTGGCATATTTCATGACTACAAAGGACTATATCCCCTATATCCGGAAAATCGCTGGAAAGGAAAACTATGAAGATGTCAGGAACGTCATGTTCATGGGAGGCGGTGAAACTGCCGTAAAAGCCCTCAACACGCTCCCGGAATACATGAATGCAAAAGTCATTGAAAATGATAAAGAGCGTTGTAAAAGACTCAACGAACTTTTAGATGACAGGACACTGGTCATCCACGGTGACGGACGTGACGTCTCCTTACTGCAGGAAGAAGGTATCTCCAGCACACAGGCTTTCGTGGCTCTCACGCCGAACACGGAAACGAATATCCTGGCCTGTCTCACAGCAAAGAGGATGGGGGTCAGGAAAACTGTGGCAATGGTCGAAAACATTGATTATATCAGCATGGCAGAAAGCCTGGACATCGGAACGATTATCAACAAGAAAGTCATTGCGGCCTGCCATATCTATCAGATGATGCTCGACGCAGATGTGATGGATGTCCAATTCCTGATGAATGCCAATGCAGATGTCGTCGAATTCATCCCTAAAGAGGGCTCCAGAGTCACCTTAAAACCAGTTTGCAAACTCGGACTGCCTCACGAAGCTACCATCGGCGGCCTTGTCAGAGAAGGAAAAGGAATGCTGGTATCCGGAAACACACAGATCCAGACCGGTGACGCAGTGATCGTTTTCTGCCATCATATTAACCTGAAGAAAATTGAAAAGTTCTTTATCTGATCCATCAAAGACCAGGACAAACGAATAAATAATGCTTCATTTCAAATTAATCAACAAGATTATCGGCCATCTGCTTCTTATAGAAGCCTTCCTGATGAGTTGGTGCCTGGTCGTCAGCATCATCTACCATGAAGATGACATCTTCGCCTTTCTCTGCTCCATTACTCTTACCGTGCTCGCGGCTCTGAACCTGATCACGATAGGCAGGAATGCCAGGAATATCCTTTCACAAAGAGATGCTTACCTCATCGTCGCCGCAGCCTGGATCATCTTCAGCCTGTTCGGCACCCTGCCCTTCCTGATCAGCGGATACATCAGGAACTTCACGGACGCTTATTTCGAGACCATGTCTGGTTTTACAACCACAGGAGCCTCTATCATCGATAACGTCGAAGCCCTGCCACACGGCCTGTTGTTCTGGCGGTCACTGACCCAATATATCGGGGGACTGGGGATCGTCTTCTTTACCGTGGCCCTGCTGCCTTCTCTCGGAGGGGGCTCCATAAAAATATTCGCTGCCGAATCCACCGGACCGTTCAAGACCAAACTCCACCCTCGTATTTCCACAAATGCCAAATGGATATGGGTCGTCTATCTGATTCTTACCACAGGCTGTGCAGCCAGTTACTATATCGGCGGGATGAACTTGTTTGATGCCATCAATTTCTCGATGACGACAACTGCCACAGGAGGTTTCGGAACCCATAATGACAGCTTTGCCTTCTATCATTCCAAATTCCTGGAATACGCCTGCACGCTTTTCACTTTCCTGTCAGGAATCAACTTCACCCTTCAGTACAATTCTATCTTCAAGGGCAAGATACAGAACCTGTTCCATAATTCAGAGTTTAAGTTTTACCTGATCATGGTCCTCACCTTCTCTGCCTTCATCATGTCAAAACTGATACTGAATAATCACTATGACCTGGAACACGCTTTCCGCAAAGCAGTTTTCCAGGTGGTAACCTTCATTACGACAACCGGTTTTTTCAGCGATGACGCCTCCACATGGCCCCATATCACATGGGTGATCCTCGCCGTCTGCATGTTCTTCGGAGCCTGCTCGGGAAGCACGAGCGGAGGACTGAAATGTATCCGAGGGGTCATGACGATGAAAACGATCAGAAATGAATTTCTCCAGATCCTGCATCCTAATGCCGTCCTGCCGGTAAGAATCGACGGAATAAATGTATCGCAAGAAAAGAGGCTGACATTGCTCTCCTTTCTCTCCACTTACCTGATCCTCTGCCTGGTCACCTCTTCAGCCCTTATAGCCATGGGGATTGATAACACCAATGCCATTACGATGGCGTTGAGCAGTATGGGAAATGTAGGGCCGACACTTGGAACGGAGATCGGACCAACAATGTCATGGAGCATACTGCCTGCTGCCGCAAAATGGCTGTGTGCATTCATGATGCTGATCGGACGCCTGGAGCTCTTCACCGTACTGGTTATCTTTACCCCTTCTTTCTGGAAGAATCATTGAATTACAGAAAACCCGGAAATCAGGGAATCTTCCGCACTGCCATAGAAATCGTGTTGATTTATATTATTTAAATGGACCGGAACACTATATTATCTTCTGATTATTTGGAAAAATCAAAAGATTATGATATATTTGCAGATATATAACTAAATTATTATGAAACCATTTAAATTTGAACCTCTGTTGAAGTCGACCCTCTGGGGAGGCAACAAAATTATCCCGTTTAAGCACCTGAACATGCAACAGGATAATGTAGGAGAGAGTTGGGAAATCTCAGGTGTACCGGGTAGTCAGAGTATTGTAGCAGAAGGCCCTTACAAAGGGAAAACACTTCAGGCCCTCATTTCCGAGTTGAAAGACTCACTCGTGGGCGTAGACAATTACAAGCACTTCGGCACGGAATTCCCCCTGCTCATCAAATTTATTGATGCCAGCCAGCAACTCTCCATCCAGGTTCATCCGAATGATGAGATTGCCCACCAACTCGGCAAGGAGCGCGGCAAGACAGAAATGTGGTATGCGATGAATTCAGACCAGGGTGCAAGTCTGATGTGTGGCCTGAAGCAGCACATCAACCCGGAGCAATATAAAGCCATGGTGGCAAACGATACGATTACCGATGCCCTCGCCAATTATCCCGTCAAGGAGGGAGATTGTTTCTTCATACCTGCCGGCCGCATCCATAGCATCGGGAAGGGTTGTTTCCTGGTTGAGATACAGCAGACCAGTGATGTCACTTACCGTATCTATGATTTCAAGCGTAAGGACAAGAACGGCAACTATCGCCAGTTGCATACTCGTGAAGCTGCGATGTGCATTGACTATCAGGTCAAGAGCAATTATCGCCAGCAGTATGTCCCTCAGAAGAATCAGGGGGTCAGTCTGGTCAAGTGCCAATATTTCAACACTACGATTTATGATTTAACTGAGCCAATGACGCTGGACTACAGTGAGCTTGACAGTTTCGTCATCCTGATCGGCGTGGAGGGCAAAGCAAAGATGAGCGACAATGAAGGCAATGAATTTGAGCTCCAGGCTGGTGAATCCCTTCTGATCCCTGCCACGACAAAACAGGTACATGTAGACGGTAATATCAAATTCCTGGAATCTTATGTATAAGGTATCCTGAAAATCAGAAAAAGAGAGGATGTTTCAAGTGTGAGATCTCCTCAAAAAAGTCAGACGTTAAATTAAACGTTATAATGCTCTATTTTGAGCCCGGTATATGCCGGGCTCATTCTTTTCAGCCCCAATGACATTTGCCCATCACTTCTTCAGCCATCAACACCAGACTTTGGGGGATTCAATATGTCCCATGCTGAGAGCGATACACCATTGAGGCTATCCCAATGCACCATTGAGATCATCCCGATGCACCATAGAGACCACCCCAATGCACCATAGAGACCACCCCAATGCACCATAGAGGCCATCCCGATGCACCAGGAATGAACATAGGAGCAATGCCAAAGTCAGGGATCATAGTCACCTGCCGCTCTCATCAAATACTGAGAAAATGATCAAGGTCTTTCAGCAAACGCTGAAAAGGTTCGGAATATTGATAGACCATATTTTTCTTCATCATCTGAGTCACACTCTCGATGCTGTGTTTATAACTCGACATCTCAGTCGTTTCCTGCATCACATGGACCGACTGCTCCCGGATTTCCTCCTCCCGTTCCTCCTCCAGTTTCTCGGAAACCTTCATGACGACAGGACACACCACCTTATCAAACAGATGATGTCCCTGGATAAACAAATAAGTATTGTCTGACCGTACCCCCAGTCGGTTGAGATCTTTTATCAAGGCCTCCTTCTGATCCTGAAACTGAGGGTAATCCTTTCTCAACCGTTGCAGTTTACGGTCAATTTTCCTGCGCATGTAAGAGATCATCTCCTCAGGGTGATTGATCTTGACATACCCCGGCTCAATGATTTTATTGAAATCCGTAATGGTGAAGTCATTATAATGAGGTCCTCTGTAGAACCAGATATTCCAGACGAATAAAGGCCATATTGCCTCAGAATAATCAAACAGATACTTCTCAAAGTCGAAAATATTATGATCATTCAGGGTCACCATCACACAGGCGTCATGCAAGCCAGGCGCATAGCACTGGTAATTTTCTATGGCATAGACATACGTATGGAAGATATAAGGATTCTCATTGATTAATTTCGACGTCTCGGTTGCCCCCTGGATAAGATAGTCATAGTCCGCATCCACACAGGCAATCATATCCCTGCCTACGCCGGAAAGCATATTGGCAATCGCAGCCTTCTTCCCCCTTTCCAGATAACTGCCCCTGACGGGGAGCATGATTTCGAAATAGCGGGTATTATTCTCAAAACGGCCCAGCACCTGCCGCCAGAAGAGTACATCATCATAACTTTCCACATAGGCGACAATCTTCCTACGGGCATGCTGAGAATTCAGTCGGTTGGCGGCTTCAAAATATTGAGAGGTTATATGGTCTTTTAATCTTGGAGACATAAGCAGCAAATTTACTTATCCTCCGGTTTCCCGGAAGTGTGGGCACCAACAGTAATATCCGTCACTTCAGTAACATTGTCCATCCATCCATTCATGATCACAGCCGGACTGTGCGTAGTCATGATCAACTGGACATTCGGGTTCAGTTTCAAGACCAGGTCAATCAACTGTTTCTGCCAGTCGAAATGCAGGCTCACCTCCGGTTCGTCCATGAAGAGGACGTAAGGTTTCTGGTCCTCTACCAGGACGGTCAGGAGGATGCAGAGCATCTGTTTCTCACCGCTTGACAACATATAAGGGACCAGTGTCTCCCCCAGTTGTGAAAAGCGTATCTCATTTTCCGTACGTATAATCTTCTTGCCCGTGGAGGCGAAGAGTTGATCGACCATATCCTGAAACATCTTTTTCGGTCCAGCGATTTTCTCCGCTTTTCCCGCTGCATCAGGTCCCCCGCACTGCAAGACCTGGATGATGCGATTACCGATATTGACCTGATAGTCCAGATATTTTCGCTGAAGATTATAAAGTTGCAGATCCATTTCCGTTCCCATCGGAATATCCAGTTGAGACACCAGCTCCGAGTTGACCAATGGCCGGTCAAAAGAGCGGATGACATCATAGCGGATCCATTTTGCGTCCCCCGGACACACCTGAAGATGAACGCCCTTCAAAAGATGACTGGGGAATTCGCCCCCCTGTGACAGTCCCTTGATGACCTTGTTCAGGATGGTGGTCTTCCCGACCCCATTGATACCACTCAGAATATTCACCTTACGGTCAAGATTCCAGATAATATGTTTGACCCCGCTCCAAAGAGAGTCAATTTCGATCTTTACGATATAATCAGCGTATTTCTGCATAATCTAAAAATCTCCCAATCACTTGTTCTATTCCTTATCTCACTTCCAGATGACAAATATAAGAAAAAGAAACTAAAATCAAAAGGAGTTCAGAATTTATTATTAACTTTGCGAATGATTTAACGGGAGACAGCATAAAGCACGGCAGTACCCTTCTGCTTGTGAGATGAAGGGCAAGCATTCATAATGATCATAAAGAATGATAAAAGACAGCGATCAAGATGACAATTATCCGAATATTTCGTTTTATGATCATGCCCTGCTTTATTTCACGAAGAGAGCATTAACAAGATGACACATATCAGCAAGCCACTTCAAGCACACCTGAGCATTTTCAGCGCCGAGATATTCTGGGGTCTGATGGCCCCTATAGGGAAAGCAGCCATGACCCATGGCATTGATGGAATAGACCTGGTGACCTTCAGGGTCCTGGGAGGAGTCATTCTTTTCTGGATCAGTTCGTTATTTGCCCCTAAGGAGACCGTTCCCATGAAGGATAAGTTGAAATTCATCGGTGCCGCCATTTTCGGTCTGATCTGTAACCAGTTCTGCTACAATATCGGACTGAGCATCACCTCCCCCAACAATGCCAGCATCATGACGACGACGATGCCCATCTTCTCCATGATATTTGCCTTTCTCATCCTGAGAGAGCCCATCACCTTAAAAAAGCTGTCAGGCGTCTTGATCGGCTGTGCAGGTGCCCTGATCCTGATTCTGACCAGTGCATCAGCCAATAATGCCAAAGTAGGGAATATCCGCGGCGACCTGCTGTGCCTGACCGCCCAGTGTTCCTTTGCCCTATACCTGACCCTGTACAATCCTCTGGTAAGAAAATATTCAGTCTTCACGACCAACAAATGGATGTTCCTCTGGGCTGCCATCATGATCCTGCCCTTCTCCACCCACCATGTCATCACCACTGTTGACTGGAGCAGGATCCCCTCCACGACCTTGTGGGAAGCAGGATACGTCGTCGTCATCGGCACCTATGTCTGCTACTTGCTGACGATGATTGCCCAGCAGACCCTGCGCCCCACCGTCGTATCCATCTACAACTACGTCCAGCCCATCGTTGCAGTCACCGTCAGCGTTCTCACAGGGATGGGTGTTTTCAAGTGGAGCCAAGGACTGGCCATCATCTTTGTCTTCTCCGGTGTCTGGCTGGTCACACACTCCAAGTCCAGGCGTGACGACCGCCCGCAAAAGGCCAGCGCTCACCCGGAGCATTGAGAGCCGAGGACACCGGCAGCCCGTGGAGTCAGAAAATACCATACTTATGGTAGGGAGAATGCCGTGAGTATGCGATTACCGGGAAGCCTTTTTCAGCGTAACTTTGTAACATGAATAAAAGATAAGAAGAGACCAGAGCAGGATACCCTTCTTACCCCCGTATAAAATATAACAACAAAAGAATTATGAGTAACAAAAAGAAACTTCACTTCGAGACTTTACAAGTTCATGTAGGGCAGGAACATGCCGACCCGACAACAGATTCACGGGCCGTACCTATTTACCAGACCACATCCTATGTGTTCAAGAACTGCAAGCATGCCGCTGACCGTTTTGGGCTCCGTGACCCGGGCAACATCTACGGCCGTCTGACCAACACCACCCAGGGCGTACTTGAAGACCGTGTAGCAGCCCTCGAAGGAGGTGTCGGCGGCCTGGCTGTAGCTTCCGGTGCAGCAGCCGTCACCTATGCCATCCTCAACCTTGCCTTTGCCGGCGATCATGTCGTAGCCAGCAAGACCATTTACGGCGGTTCGTATAATTTATTAAAACATACGCTTTCCCGCTACGGGATCTCCACGACCTTCGTTGATCCTGACGATCTCGACGCCTTCGAAAAAGCTATCCAGCCGAACACCAAACTGGTCTACATCGAGACCCTGGGCAACCCGAACTCCAACATCTCTGATATTGAAGGCACTGCAGCCGTCGCTCACCGGCACGGCATTCCGGTGGTTATTGACAACACCTTCGGCACCCCTTATCTGATCCGCCCAATAGAACATGGAGCAGACATCGTCGTCCATTCCGCCACCAAGTTTATCGGCGGTCACGGTACCACACTCGGAGGAATCATCGTAGACGGGGGCACCTTTGACTGGATGCACAGTGACAAATTCCCCGGTTTTACCCAGCCTGATCCCTCCTATCATGGACTGAAATTCGGCGAGCTGCCGGCACCATTCGTCACTCGTGTCCGAGCCCTGATCCTCCGTGATGAGGGTGCGACCATCGCGCCCATCGCAGCCTGGATCCTTCTGCAGGGCCTGGAGACATTGAGTCTGCGTGTAGAACGGGAAGTCTATAATACTCAAAAGATCATCGAGTATCTGAAAACCCAGCCCCAGGTCAAGAAGATCAACCATCCATCCCTGCCTGACCATCCGAACCATGACCTGTATGAAAAATACTTCCCTCATGGAGCCGGCAGCATTTTCACCTTTGAGATTGACGGATCTCAAAAGAAGGCGACAGACTGGATCGACCATCTGAAGATCTTCTCCCTGTTAGCTAACGTAGCCGACGTGAAATCTCTGGTCATCCATCCGGCCTCTACGACACACTCAGAGCTCAGTCCAGAAGAAGCTGCCGATCAAGGGATTTACCCGAACACCATCCGCTTAAGCATAGGCACGGAACATTACCTGGACCTCATCGATGATCTGGATCAGGCTTTTGAGGCCGTCAAGGACGAGAAATAGTCCGCATCTTGGCAAAGGAAAGAGGACATTATCAGGAATCCGGAGCATCGCCTATAGATGTTCCGGCATCCTGAACAAAATAAAACATTCATAAAAAGGAGATCATAATGACAAAGATTGCAAAAAATATTACGGAATTGATCGGCCATACCCCCTTGGTAGAGTTAGCCAAATATTCTGCCTTCAGAGGTCTGAAGAAACCGGTCATTGCAAAAGTTGAATCCTTCAACCCAGGAGGAAGCATCAAGGACCGTATCGCCCTTGCGATGATTCAAGACGCAGAAAAGAAGGGTACGCTCAAGCCAGGCGCGACAATCATTGAGCCGACCAGTGGGAATACGGGTGTAGGTCTCGCTTTGATGGCAGCCGTAAAAGGTTATAAGCTGATACTGACCATGCCGGAGACCATGAGCATCGAACGCAGGAACCTCGTAAAAGCATACGGAGCCCAGGTGAAGTTGACCAGTGGCCGTGATGGGATGACAGGAGCCATCCAGGCAGCCAACACACTCAGGGATTCCATTCCCGGCGCCGTCATTTTGGGGCAATTTGACAACCCCGCCAATCCGAAGGCCCACTATGAGACTACAGGACAGGAGATATGGGCAGACACCGATGGAAAAGTAGACATCTTCGTAGCCGGCGTCGGCACCGGCGGTACAATCTCCGGTGTGGCAAAGGCTCTGAAAGAGAAGAACCCGGAGATAAAGATCATCGCCGTCGAACCCTCCACCTCACCGGTACTCAATGGCGGCAAAAGCGGTCCCCACAAGATCCAGGGTATCGGAGCCGGATTCATTCCGAAGACTTACGATGCCGCCCTCATTGACGAAGTCATCGACGTAGATAATGATGCCGCCATCCTTGCCGGACGCCAACTGGCACAGCAAGAAGGACTGCTGGTAGGAATCTCTTCCGGTGCGGCAGCCTTTGCTGCTACTGAGATAGCCAGGCGGCCGGGGAATGGCAACAAGACCATTGTCACCCTGCTCCCTGATACAGGAGAGCGTTACCTGTCGACGGTCCTCTATGCCTTCGACGAATATCCTCTATAAAGAGAAGTCAGGAAGGAAACGTTAAAGAAGGCCATGAAGAAGGCGCACTCCCATCAGCGAGTGCGCCTTTTTTCATAAGATTCCGATAAGGGTCCGTTGCCGCCCCGTCTCACCTCTCCAGCAGATGGCCCCCCAGACTATCCTTTGGTTCCGGTATAGGTCTGTTGGCATTTTCCTTCGCCCCCAAATCAACCAGTTCTTTAGCTTTCTTTGCGACACTCTGCTGTCCGGAGATCAATTTATTATCCGCAGAATCATACGCAGCCTGTGACTTCTTAAGCAGATCACCGAGTTTGTCATAGCGCTGGCAGAAA
The DNA here is from genome assembly GCA_002409785.1 of Prevotella sp. UBA5379. Classification (GTDB taxonomy): domain Bacteria; phylum Bacteroidota; class Bacteroidia; order Bacteroidales; family Bacteroidaceae; genus Prevotella. Next base: position 36,090 of record DHOX01000033.1, read on the forward strand.
TCCCCGAGCCGGTCCAGGAGCGCCTCAGCCAGGCCAAACACCTTCTGCTGGTTCTCTGCCTGTGTGTTCTGGACCCAGGCAACACGAATCATGTGGAGGATAGCCGTGAGATTCTGCTCACTGGTAAGAAACACCTTCTTCTGGAAAGCCTCATCCCAAAGGTGAGGATCATTGACCAGGGCCAACTGCAACGAGGCTTCCACAGGCATGAACATGATGACAAAATCAACGGCTTCCCGCGGGCTCTTCACATATTTACTATAATCCTTCTGAGCCAGTTCCCTGACATGGCTGCGGACACTGACCAGATGTTCTTTCAGATAGCGGTCCTTCTCTTCAGGAGCAGTGGCATTGACATATTTCTCGAAAGCGACCAAGGAGACCTTTGAGTCGATGATCACATCTTCCCCCTGAGGGTAGTGAAGGATAACGTCAGGGATCATCTGAGCGCCCGTCTGGTCATTCCGTATCGGTTTTCCATCAGCATCACGGAGATGAGCCTGCACGTCATATTCCTTCCCCTCGACCAGTCCCTGGCTGTCCAGGAGATCCCCGAGGATCACCTCCCCCCAGTTGCCCGTCACCTTATTGTCACGGCGCAGCACATTCACCAGGGAGTCCGCCTTATCCCCTATGACCTGATTACTTTTCCTCATCTGGTCGATCATCTCACGGAGCCCCGCCTGGCCTGCAGCAGTTTTTATAGAACTGTCATTCAAGGCTTTACGCATATCCGAGATAGCCGTCTGCAACGGAGCCGTAATATGTCCGACATGCTCCACATTCGCCTCTTTCAACGCCCTGGAATTTTCTTCCAGCACGGCCCGGGCCGCAATATCCATCTCCTGTTTTGCAGATTTCAACTGCTCAGCGAACTGTCTCTCCTGCTGCCCCTTCAGGTCTGCGAGTTGTTTCTGGAACGATGCCCCCTGGTCCTGCAGTTGCTTCTCGTACATGGACTTCAACTCTTCCCGCTGGCTGCGGGTATTCTCCGCATCCTCCGTTCTCTGCCCCTGAAGGATCTCCAACTGCGTATGCGCTTTTCCGACCTCAACCTTCAGCGCAGCCTGAGAACGGCCGGCCAGGAGATAGCCGGCGACAGCGCCAGCTAAAAGGCCGATTATAAGTAATACTATATCCATTATTTACCTCCCAAGAATATTCCGTTAATGCAAGACAACCATATAATTCCGGATCAGCCAGTAAGAAAAGATTCCCGCGACATAACCCACCAGAGCTATCCAACTCACATGCTTCATATACCAGCCGAAAGTAATCTTCTCCAGTCCCATGACCACGACCCCCGCGGCGCTTCCGATGATCAGGATAGAGCCGCCGACCCCTGCACAATAGGCCAGCAGTTGCCAGAAGACCCCGTTTACCGCCATATCTCCTATTGCCTGTACAGGGTACATCCCCATACAACCGGCAACCAGGGGCACATTATCAATGACACTGGAGATCAGTCCGATAATACCGGTTACCATATAATGATTGCCGTTAAAAGTAACGTTCAGGCCCTGTCCCAGTATTTTCAGGGCACCGATCTCTTCCAGGCAGGCCACTGCCATCAGCACCCCCAGGAAGAAGAGGATGGTAGAAAGGTCAATATGAGACAACAGACTGGCCACCCTCCTGACGAAAGACTTTCTGCCTGTCAGGCGATGGAGACGGCGATAGAACAGTTCAGTGACGATCCAGAGGATGCTCAGCACAAGAAGGATGCCCACAAATGGAGGAAGATTCGTCAAGGTCTTGAATACAGGAACGAAAATCAAACCGCCGACCCCAAGGAAGAAGATGGTCTTGCGCTGCCGCCCGGAGAAATCCAGCACCTGATATTCAGGTTCCTCAGAAATCGGAATGTCCTCAGGAGTTTCCAGGTTCCCCGTGAGCTGGGTCTGGAGGATCAGGGCAGGGATGACCACCGAAATGACCGACGGGATGAAGACCTCCGAGAGGACTCCTGCAGGAGTGATCAGGTTCTTGTTCCATAGCATGATCGTCGTCACGTCACCGATAGGAGAAAAAGCCCCGCCCGAATTTGCCGCCAGGATAACCATAGAGTCATAGATCAGACGGTCCTTCCGGTTAGAGGTGAGCTTACGAAGGATCATGATCATTACGATGCTGGTGGTCATATTATCCAGTATGGCAGAAAGAAAGAAAGTCATAAAGGTGATTTTCCACAACAACGACCGCTTGCTCTTTGTCTTCATCACCTTCCGCACCCAGTCAAACCCACCGTTCTGGTCCACGATTTCCACAATCGTCATGGCCCCCATGAGGAAGAAGAGTGTCGTAGAAGTGCTCCCCAGATGCCGCTCTATCGTCTGGTTAACCACGGCAGGAATATCAGCTGCCGGAACACCGGGATTATAAATCCCCGGATTGACCATATACAACGTCCAGCAGGCAGCAAACATCAACAATGCTACAGCCGACTTATTCACTTTCGTCACGCTCTCCAAGGCTATGAAAAGATAACCTACACAGAACACGACCACGATAACGACAGATAATGTAGACATACGAACTAAACGATTAAAATTCCTCTCGAAGCAGCTTTCCCCTTCCATCACGATGAAAAGTGCCCTTTGCCATTCTTAATGCAAAGATACACAACTTTTCAGAAACAGATGCCATTTCCGACGTTATTCGAAAGCAAGAAAGCACTTTCTCTTACAAAGCAGATTAAATATTCACAGTATTTGGCTCATTCATTAATTTTTAGTATTTTTGTCAGGAAATAGAAGAAATGCCATGCAAACCAGTAAATACCTTGTAGCTAATTCCAGGGATGCCCTCTGGGGACTTACGATCAGTACTGTGGGTCAAGAGATTATTCTTCCGGGAGAAGAATATCCCACCCATGGCCATGCTGACGGGTATTACTTCAATGTAGAAAAGGGACGGGTACTCAATGAATACCAGATTCTCTATGAACCTGAAGGAGAAGGCGAATTCCAAAGCGAGCATATCAAACCCGTGAAGATCAAGGCAGGAGATATATTCCTTCTCTTTCCCGGCGAATGGCATTCCTATCATCCTTCAGCAAGCAAAGGCTGGAAGAGTTACTGGATCGGGTTCAAGGGCAAGAATATGGACGACCGGATCAAGGCCGGTTTCCTTTCCCCCGCAAAACCCATCTACCATGTAGGATACAGCAGTGACATCATCCGCCTCTATGAAGAGGCTTACCAGACGGCCTTAAAGGAAGCAGCCTACTCCCAGCAGATGCTGGCAGGCATCGTCAATCATCTCATCGGCATGATGTATTCCCTGGAAAGGAACATCATCCTCAACCGGAACCAGGAATATGTCGACATGATCAACCATGCCCGCAAGATGATCCGGGAATCACTGGAAGAGGACCTCTCCATCCAGGAGATCGCCAATCTTATGGGAGTCAGCTATTCGAATTTCAGAAAACTCTTCAAGGAATTCACCGGCATTGCTCCGGCCACTTACCAGCAGGAGCTCCGCCTGCAAAGGGCAAAAGAACTATTGTCGACGACCGATTTCAGTATCAAGGAAATAGCCTATCGCCTCCGTTTCGAAACTCCTGACTACTTTTCTTCTAAATTCAAGATCAAGACCGGATGCAAGCCCAGTGAGTTCAGGCACCGGACCAGGTAAGGCCTGCCGTAAGAGCATTCCCCTACGGACGACTATACAGAAACAAGCACCAGGAAACACCGGCCTTGACCGCTGGCCTTTCCTGACGGTATGGATCTGAAGAGAAAACAGATGCCGTACCTACCTTTTTCCTCATACAAATACTCACTTTTCTCAAATTTTTATGCTTTAAAATCAAATAATGGAGTTGTATCCTCTCCATTCAGAGTATCTTTGTAAAATCAAACTAAACAATACTTAACCACAACTATAAACCGATGACAGAAAAAAGAAAGTGCTTCTTTGCCGTAGACTTAGGTGCGACGAGTGGCAGAACCATTATTGGAACCCTGCATCAGGGAAAGATGAAACTGGAAGAGTTGACTCGCTTCGACAATCATATCATAGAAACAGGCGGTCATTTCTACTGGGATATTTATGCCTTGTATGACGAGATCATACAAGGACTGAAACTTGCACACGACCGCCAGATCCCGGTCGGGAGTATCGGTATCGACACATGGGGATGTGATTTCGTCTTCGTGGGCCAGGACGGTGCCCTGATGCGGAACCCGATGTCCTACCGTGACCCATGTACCATGGAGATTATGGATGACTATTTCAGGAAGGCCGTCTCAAAAGAGGAGGTGTATGAAAGAACCGGAATACAATTCATGAATTTCAATTCACTTTTCCAACTCTATCAGATGAAAGAGTCGGGGAATTCGGCCATGAGACATGCCAGCAAGGTCCTTTTCATCCCGGATGCGCTGAGTTATATGCTGACAGGCAAAGCCATCTGTGAATATACGGTATCGTCCACCTCCCAGCTCCTTAACCCGAAGAGTGGAGACCTGGATGACAAACTCCTTCAGAGTATAGGACTGCGACGGGATCAATTTGGCAAGATGACCCCTCCGGCTACCGTCATCGGACCTCTGACCAAGGAAATCCAGGGGCTGACGGGACTGGGGGCCGTCCCGGTGATCGCCGTTGCCGGCCATGATACCGCCAGCGCAGTGGCTGCAGTCCCCGCCACAGATGAGAAATTCGCCTATCTGAGTTCCGGAACCTGGAGCCTGATGGGAATAGAAAACCGGGGGGCCATCATCAACAAGAAGAGTTTCCAACTTAACTTCACGAATGAAGGAGGAATAGAGGGGACTACCCGCTTTCTGAAAAACATCTGTGGAATGTGGCTTTACGAGCGCTGTCGGTCAGAATGGCCGGAGCTCAAGAGCCTGGGGCATCAGAAACTCCAGGCTGACGCTGCGCGGGAGACAGGTTTCAGAAGTCTTATCAATCCAGATGATCCGGTATTCGCAAACCCTGCCTCCATGGAGGTCGCCATCCAGAACTACTGTTCAGAACATCAGGAGCCCGTTCCCCAAAGTCCTGCTCAGATCTGCCGCTGCATCTTCGACAGTCTGGCACTGCGCTACCGTCAGGTATTCAACTGGCTGAAAGAGTTTGCTCCATTCCCTATCAACACCCTTCACATCATCGGAGGAGGCTCCCTGAATGTCATGCTGGACCAGTTTACGGCCAATTCCTGCGGCATACCCGTACTGGCCGGTCCGCAGGAAGGCACAGCCATCGGTAACATCATGCTTCAGGCCAAGGCCTCAGGCGATGTCAGAGACATCCATGAGATGCGAAAGATCATCGCTGACAGCATCGATCTCAGACGCTATGAGCCGCAAGACAAGGCACAATGGGATGATGCCTATCGGCAATATCTGGATATTTGCAAATAAGGATCGTCAGAAGATCTCCTTCCTTAAACGCTCCCTGACAAGCCGCAGAAACGGCATATTTGACAGGCATCAGCCGGAGGAAGAAGGTGAAAAAACAATATTAATAACTAAAAAATTAAACCAAACAATTATGAAATCAGAAACTATTGAGAAAAATTACCAGATTGCAAAAGAACGCTACGCCTCATTAGGTGTAGATACTGACAAGGCTATTGAGGTATTGCAGAAAACTCCTATCTCCCTGCACTGCTGGCAGGCTGATGATGTCATCGGTTTTGAGCGCAATGAAGCCCTCTCCGGCGGCATCCAGACCACGGGTAACTACCCCGGCCGTGCCCGCAACGTAGCAGAAGTACGTCAGGACATTGAAAAGGTCGTTTCCCTTCTTGGCGGAACTTTCCGCCTGAACCTTCATGAAACCTACGGTGAATTCGGCAGCAAATTCGTAGACCGTGACCAGTGCGAGCCAAAGCATTTCACAGGATGGATGCAATGGGCCAAAGAGCACAATATGAAACTCGATTTCAACTCCACCTCTTTCTCCCATCCGAAGAGCGGCTATCTCTCTCTGGCCAATCCGGATAAGGAGATCCGCGATTTCTGGATCGAGCATACCAAGCGTTGCCGCCGCATAGCCAACGCCATGGGCAAATATCAGGGCGATCCCTGCATCATGAATATCTGGATCCATGACGGGTCCAAGGACTATACCGTGGAACGCTCCCGTTACCGCCAGATTCTGAAAGACTCCCTAGATGACATCCTCTCCGAGAAACTTCCGGATATGAAGACCTGTCTGGAAGCCAAACTTTTCGGTATCGGACTGGAAGCCTACACTGTAGGTTCACACGATTTCTATGCCGGATACTGTTCCAAGAACAATGTGATCTACACCCTGGATACCGGTCATTACGAGCCAACGGAGAATGTCTCTGACGCCATCTCCGCCCTGCTGCTGTTTGTTCCGGAACTGATGCTGCATGTCAGCCGTCCCATGCACTGGGACTCCGACCATGTAACCATCTTCGATGACAAGACCCGCGACCTGTTTGCAGAGGTCGTACGTGCCGACGCCCTCAAGCGCACCCACATCGGCCTGGACTACTTTGATGCCTCCATCAACCGTATCGGCGCCTATATCATCGGTGCGCGGGCTACGCAGAAATCACTTCTGCAGGCACTTCTGGAGCCACTGCCCACACTGCGCAAATATGAGGATGACGGTAAATGGTTTGAGCGTCTGGCTCTTCTTGAAGAAGAGAAGACCCTTCCATTAGGAGCGGTTTATGATTACTTCAACTACAAGAACAACAAACCCGTAGCTGAAGAGTATATCCCGGATGTAGAGAAATACGAATCTGACGTACTGTCAAAGCGCAGCTGATGGAAATTCTCTTTGGATTACTGATCATAGCAGCCGGGGCATTCTGCCAGTCGAGCTGCTATGTTCCCATCAACAAGATCAAGAACTGGAGTTGGGAAAGCTACTGGCTCGTGCAGGGTGTATTTGCATGGCTTATCCTCCCCTTCTTAGGAGCGTTGCTGGCTATACCTGAAGGAGAGTCACTCTTTGGCCTCTTTGCAAGTGCCGATTCCTTCCATCTATGGATGACGATACTCTTCGGAGCGCTCTGGGGTGTCGGAGGTTTAACCTTCGGTCTTTCCATGCGCTATTTAGGAGTAGCCCTGGGACAGTCCATCGCTCTGGGAACATGTGCAGGACTGGGGACAATCATGGGACCGGTACTGCTTAATCTCTTCTTCCCCGAACTCAATGCACTGAGTTCACTGACCTTCGCCGTTATTTTCGGCGTTATCGTCACGCTGGTCGGCATCGCTATCATCGGTATTGCCGGCAAGATGAAAGCCAACAGTCTTCTCAAGAGAGAGAATCAAGAAACCGTCAAGGACTTCAACTTCCCTAAGGGAATTGCCATAGCACTCCTCTCCGGTTTCATGAGCGGATGTTTCAACGTGGGACTTGAATTTGGAAAGGACATCAACTTCGGTGATCTGACCAATCCGATGTTCAAGACACTACCGGCAACATTTCTCGTTACGTTAGGAGGTTTCGTTACCAATGCTCTCTACTGTTTCTACCAGAATCAGAAGAATCATACCTGGGGGGACTATAAGAAGGGAAATGTATGGGGGAACAATATCCTTTTCTGTGCCCTGGCAGGTGCCCTCTGGTACAGTCAGTTCTTCGGCCTCTCACTGGGAAAAGGATTCCTGACCTCTTCTCCTACATTGATGACACTGGCCTTCTGCATTCTGATGTCCCTCAACGTAGTATTCTCCAATGTCTGGGGGATTATCCTGAAGGAATGGAAAGGGTGTTCCAGAAAGACGATCACCGTCCTGGTACTCGGCATTATCGTACTGGTCATTTCCTGTTTCGTGCCTCAATTACTAAAGTAAAAACAAGTATTTATAACCTTAACTCCCGGGCACGACAAACGTCATACCCGGGAGTTTTTGATGAACGATAAAACCCGAATACTATCAAAGTTACATCCGGGTTCTTCTATCAACTATATGTAAAATATCTATCTTAAAGATTTCTCTATTACTTAGGTAAATGGAAAGCCTTGCTCATTTCCTTCATCTGAGCATCTGTCATGCCCTCAGGTTCAAAGCCCATGCTCTTGCAATCCAGATAGATCTTCGCACTCTTCGACAGGACATCTATCTGATCAAAGGCATCCAGTACATCTATGCCCTTGGCAAAGACACCATGCTTTTCCCACAGTACGACATCATAGTCTTCCAGTTCCTTCATCGTACCCTGGGCCAGATTCACGCTTCCAGGCAACTGATAAGGTACGACACCAAGTCCCAGCGGGCAGAAAGCCTTTGTCTCAGGGATCATGCTCCACAACAGATGGGTCAGGACATCCTTTTTCAAGAACGGTCTGTGATGGCTCATAGCCACCAGTTCAATAGGGTGTGTATGAATGGTTGCCTTGTCCCTGGAACCTTGTCCCACCAGCCGGTTATGGACGGCGAGATGACTGGGAAGTTCACTGGTCGGCAATACCGGTTGATCAGCAATGATTTCATAATGGGCACAGTCGTCAAGGATACGGATGACACTCCCATTCTCCATCGGCCACCGGGCGAGGTCACGCATACGCTTACCTGTTCCCTTACAGAAAAAGTAACATCCCTTCAAGTGAGGAAGGGTCTCCCCTATGGCTTTCACTTCATCAATGGCAGGCATCTTCCTGATAGCATCATCTACCAGATCCGTAATATTGACCGTGATATTGCCCCCATTACGTTCAGCCCAACCATTCTGCCAGAGATACCCGGCAACTTCCGCAACCTTGTCAACTTCTTTTTTCAAGGCCGGTCTGCCTTCCAAAATGCTCTTCGTCATATTATCTTATTTTTAGTATATTGGTTTATGTTGCAAAGATACTCACTTCCCGCTGTAATGAACCTCAGGATTTGATTTTTCAGCTTAAAGTTTTGAGATTTATCCGTCCCGCTTTTCCGTACCGCCATCCTATCCGGCCAGATGGATATAGCCCCCCTTACAGGGAATCACAAACCGACAGATCCGGATGACTTCTGAACGCAGGCACTAACCTCATAATAAATTTCTAAAGTATTTTGGAAATTATTAAAATTGTTGTACCTTTGTCTACATGAACGACTTGAATCAAAGCAACATCAGATGGACCGAGAATGTCATCATTGCCGACGCAGATTACATGGATAAGGTAGCCTTTAATCTTATCGTCAACTTCGAGAGAATGATCAACCGGAAAATACCACAGGCTGACATCAGCCAATGGGCGGTAGACATTGCCCTTGACGGAGGACTGCGTGAGGGAAGCCATGAAACGCAGGTAGTCCTCGTCCATGAGCACAATCATCCGAAGCTGGAGAATTTCAAGCCCTCTGTCTATGAGAGCGAACTGAATGCACAGGCTTTCCAGGATCCCAAACTGGGCGAGTTTATTATGAGTTCCATCCCTACGGAAGAAACTGTCACCAAAGACGATCTTTTCCTGGATATCGTCAATGAAGTGATCTCCCAGAAAGGCGTAAGGCGAATCATGATCATTCCAAATGCAGAAGAAGGCCAGCAATACGCAAGGGTACGCCAGTCCCTGGACTATGTAAATGACGATTCCAAGCGCATCACCGTCTTTGCCATGCAGCCCATGCCAGGCGGGAACTTCAGGCAGGAGATCCTGGGCTATTCACTGATGAATGCCCTCGGCATTCATGCTGATGAACTGGACCACTCAAGTTTTCAATAACTAAGGAAAAACCGTAACAAGAAATAAGATAAGGTCTGTGACAGCCTTTCAGCAAGGCTTCATCAAGATCTGTTTATTCATCAAACCAATCATTCACTGATTGCAATTCATTAATTTATAATAGACTATGAGTAGAGTTCTATTGCTGGGTGCCGGTGGCGTAGCCACTGTCTGCGCCTTCAAAATTAACAAGAATCCCGATGTGTTCACGGACTTTATGATCGCTTCACGCCACAAGGAGAAATGCGACCAACTGGTCCAGGCCATCGGCAATCCGAATATCAAGACAGCACAGGTAGATGCTGACGATGTAGAGGCTCTGGAAAAACTCTTCAAGAGTTATCAACCTGACCTGGTCATCAATCTTGTCCTCCCTTATGAAGACCTGACGATCATGGATGCCTGTCTGGCATGTGGATGCAACTATCTGGATACCGCCAATTATGAACCTAAAGACAAAGCCCACTTCGAATACAGCTGGCAATGGGCTTATAAAGACCGGTTCCAGAAAGCAGGCCTGACCGCAATACTGGGTTGTGGTTTCGACCCGGGTGTTTCAGGTGTCTACACCGCCTACGCCGCAAAACATATCTTCGACGAGATTCAATACCTGGATATTGTCGACTGTAATGCCGGAAACCATCACAAAGCCTTTGCGACCAACTTCAACCCGGAGATCAACATCCGGGAGATCACACAAAAAGGCCTCTACTATGAGAACGGCAAATGGATAGAGACCAAGCCGCTGGAGATCCACAAGCCCCTCACCTACCCGAATATCGGGCCACGTGAAAGTTATCTGATGCACCACGAAGAACTTGAGAGTCTGGTCAAGAACTATCCGACCATCAAGCGTGCCCGCTTCTGGATGACCTTCGGCCAGGAATATCTCACTCACCTCCGTGTGATCCAGGACATCGGCATGGCAAGCATCAAACCGATCAATTACAATGGCCAGATGATCGTCCCCCTCCAGTTTCTGAAGGCTGTTCTCCCTAATCCACAGGATCTGGGAGCCCATTATACAGGAGAGACGAGCATCGGATGCCGCATCCGCGGGCTGAGAAACGGAAAGGAACATACCTATTATATCTATAACAACTGCAAGCACCAGGAAGCCTATCAAGAAACAGGCATGCAAGGAGTCAGCTACACCACCGGAGTTCCGGCCATGATCGGCGCCATGATGTTCCTCAAAGGGCTCTGGAAAAAACCGGGGGTCTGGAATGTCGAGGATTTCGACCCGGACCCGTTCATGGAACAACTCAACCGGCAAGGTCTGCCCTGGCATGAAATCAAGGATAAAGACCTGGAGGTTTAGCTTTCCTGATCCTCCGGAAAAGCCGGCCGCAGGCAGGCACTTTCTTCATCC
>DHOX01000033.1:47347-48618 GCA_002409785.1 Prevotella sp. UBA5379
ACAACAAAACGCTGAAAATACAGATAAGAACGACACGAAGGATACAGCCCAGACCGACAAGCAAACAGCGGCCCAGACGGCAAAACTCCAGGCAATGAAGGATGGAAAACTCAAGGCTCTCCAGTCGGCGATGTCAAAAATAGAGAAGGACTTCGGCAAGGGGTCTATCATGCGTATGGGTGATGAGAGAATACAGGATGTGGACGTCATCCCTACCGGCAGCATCGGACTAGATGTAGCCCTGGGAGTAGGAGGTTATCCCCGTGGCCGCGTTATCGAGATCTACGGTCCGGAGAGTTCCGGCAAGACCACACTGGCCATCCATGCCATAGCCGAAGCCCAGAAACTTGGCGGCATCGCAGCCTTTATCGATGCAGAGCATGCCTTTGACCGCTTCTATGCAGCTAATCTCGGCGTGGATGTCGACAATCTCTACATCTCACAGCCTGATAACGGTGAGCAAGCCCTCCAGATTGCGGATCAACTGATCAGTTCTTCTGCAATAGACATCCTGGTCGTAGACTCTGTAGCCGCTCTCACGCCAAAGGCAGAAATTGAAGGCGAAATGGGAGACAACAAGGTCGGCCTCCAGGCCCGTCTGATGAGTCAGGCACTCCGGAAACTCACAGGGACGATCTCCAAAACCAATACCTGTTGTATCTTTATCAACCAATTACGTGAGAAGATTGGTGTAATGTTCGGGAATCCCGAGACCACTACCGGTGGCAACGCCTTGAAGTTCTACGCATCTGTCCGTCTGGACATCCGCCGCGTAAGTTCCATCAAGGATGGTGATCAGGTCATCGGCAATCAGGTCCGTGTAAAAGTTGTCAAGAACAAGGTAGCCCCTCCCTTCCGGAAGGCTGAATTTGAGATCACCTTCGGTCATGGCATTTCTAAAGTTGGAGAGATCGTGGACTTAGGGGTGGAATACGGCATCATCCAGAAGAGTGGCAGCTGGTACAGCTATAACGGCGCCAAGTTGGCACAAGGCCGTGATGCCACGAAGAAACTGTTACAGGACAATCCCGAACTCTGTGACGAACTTGAAGGGCTGATCAAGAAAGCCATTACAGACAAGAAGGAAGAAGAATAGTTCAGCTGGTCACCAGTCTTGCCCCAGAGGGAGACAAAACCAGCCAATTAAAAATAGGATCTGACCAAGGACCTGTGAACCCAAATCCAGGCCCTTGGTCTTTCTGTTTCCACCCCTAGTCCCGACAGCAAACAATTTGAATCTGCCCTCACAGTTTCTTCCTCATCCAGACTGA
>DHOX01000033.1:48798-51070 GCA_002409785.1 Prevotella sp. UBA5379
TTCTCTGCCAATTTGTCAAGATATAGTTCTGATGATCATCTTGGCACATCGTTTGTAATGGATAAAGCGGACAGCAATGTCCACATAAAACAAGAAAATAACAAATAACAACTAAATAATTATGGGAAAGATTATTGGAATAGACTTAGGAACAACTAACAGTTGCGTTGCCGTATTCGAAGGCAATGAGCCGGTAGTTATTGCTAACAGCGAAGGTAAACGGACGACACCTTCCGTAATAGGTTTTGTCAAAGACGGCGAGCGTAAGATCGGTGACCCTGCCAAACGCCAGGCTATCACGAATCCGAAGAACACCGTTTATTCTATCAAGCGTTTCATGGGTGAGACCTATGACCAGTGTGCTAAGGAGATTGCCCGTGTACCTTATACCGTAGTGAATGAGAATGGCTATCCTCGTGTAGAAATCGAGGGGCGCAAATATACACCGCAGGAGATTTCTGCAATGGTCCTTCAGAAGATGAAGAAGACGGCAGAAGACTATCTGGGTCAGGAAGTGACGGATGCAGTCATCACTGTTCCGGCTTATTTCTCTGACACACAGCGTCAGGCTACAAAGGAAGCCGGAGAAATCGCAGGCTTGAAAGTCCGTCGTATCGTCAACGAGCCTACCGCTGCAGCTCTGGCATACGGTGTCGACAAGGCCAACAAAGAGATGAAGATTGCCGTCTTCGACCTCGGTGGTGGCACCTTCGATATTTCCATCCTGGAATTCGGTGGTGGTGTATTTGAAGTTCTCTCCACAAATGGTGACACCCATCTGGGAGGTGACGATTTCGACCAGGTCATCATCGACTGGCTGGTAAAAGGTTTCCAGGCTGATGAAGGAATAGATCTGAGCAAGGACCCCATGGCTATGCAACGCTTGAAGGAAGCTGCTGAAAAGGCAAAGATCGAACTGAGTTCTTCAATGACCACTGAGATCAACCTGCCTTATATCACCGCAGTAGGCGGTGTACCAAAGCATCTGGTAAAGACTTTGTCCCGTGCACAGTTTGAGCAACTTGCACATGAGTTGATCCAGAAATGCCTGATTCCTTGCCAGAATGCTGTCCGTGACGCAAAACTGCAGGTTTCTGACATTAACCAGGTGATCCTCGTAGGAGGTTCCAGTCGTATTCCGGCTGTCCAGACATTGGTCAAGAACTTCTTCGGCAAGGAGCCTTCCAAGGGCGTTAACCCTGACGAGGTAGTAGCAGTAGGTGCAGCTATCCAGGGCGCTATCCTGAACAAGGAACAAGGTGTAGGAGATATTGTCCTTCTGGATGTAACTCCGTTGACACTGGGTATCGAGACAATGGGTGGTGTAATGACCAAACTGATCGATGCCAACTCTACGATTCCTTGCAAGAAGAGTGAGGTGTTCTCTACCGCAGCTGATAACCAGACGGAGGTGACCATTCACGTACTTCAGGGAGAACGTCCTATGGCTGCAGACAACAAATCTATCGGCCAGTTCAACCTCACCGGTATTCCACCAGCACGTCGTGGTGTTCCTCAGATTGAAGTTACTTTCGATATTGATGCGAATGGTATCCTGAATGTCAGTGCCAAGGATAAGGCTACAGGTAAGGAACAGAGTATTCGTATCGAGGCTTCAAGCGGACTGAGCAAGGAAGAAATCGACAAGATGAAAGCTGAAGCAAAGCAGAATGAAAATCAGGATAAGGAACAACGTGAGAAAGTTGACAAACTCAATCAGGCTGACTCTCTGATCTTCACGACAGAAAACTTCCTGAAGGATAATGGCGACAAGGTTCCTGCTGACAAGAAGTCACAGGTTGAACAGGCTTTACAACAGTTGAAAGATGCGCACAAGGCACAGGATGTAGCCGGCATTGACAAGGCTATGGCTAACCTGAATACCGTGATGCAGACGATGAGTCAGCAGATGTACCAGAATGCAGGCGGTGCTCAGCAACAGGCTGGTCCGGGTGCCGGAGCCGGTGCTCAAGACAACAACCAGGGATCACAGAACAATAACACCACAAATAACAACAATGGTGGCAAAGGTTCTGATGACAACATCCAGGATGCTGACTTTGAGGAAGTGAAATAAAATCTGATAAACAATAGAAAAAGGGGTGTAACTTAAACCGTTACATCCCTTTTTCAGTTATTTTGGCTTTAACCTTAAAATCATACATAGAGTTACTCTGAATAATTGTTTCGTATAAAGAGAAATGTCTCCATACCGAACATCTTTTATTAGAAGTTTACTCTGTATATTCTTATACGGATACTTATTTTAATT
>DHOX01000084.1:0-2087 GCA_002409785.1 Prevotella sp. UBA5379
CTCAGGCCCCAGCACCTCGTGGAGGAACCACTGGCAGTCTGCATCGCTCAACTTCTGGTCTTTCAGGATCGCCGGCAGGTTCTTCAGGTTGTCATTGAAGGCCTGTATGAGGACATCAAACTTCTCAGGATAGTAGGTAAGGCTCATCCCCGTGGAAGCCATCGTGCCCAGACCGTCATTCAGTACGATGCCGGCATTCTTGTACTTCAGTCCTACGACCGCATCTCGCAGCCTGTGGGACGTCCCGATGAAACCATCCAGGTCAGGGGCTGGCCCCTGGGGATAGGTGATGACCACCTGTTTCTCTGCCGAGCACGAGGTCACCGGCACCTTCACCGTCAGTTTCAGACTGTCCCCGCAGTAAGAATAGTCCGCTTTTTCTCCTCCCACGGTAACACTCTCGGGAGCCTCCTTACAGTTGACGCATACATAGAACTGCCTCTCCGAGGGCATTTCCCTGTACTGGCCCTTGCGTGCCCCGATCGTCACCGTGAGCCGGTTGCCATTATAACGGTAACTCAGCGGAATACGTGCATAATCAGTAGCATAGTCCTTGTCATTGCCATTGTCTTCATAGAGGGAGAACGATCCCTCTTCAGCCCCGGGGAAGATGTTGACGTAAATGTCGTCATCCATGCCCTTGAGGTTCTTCACATGTCCCAGGAAAGGCAGTATGGCCCCCGCCTTGATATAGATCGGATATTCATCTATCTTAAAATAGCGGGTCACGGTCTGGCCGCCCTTCAGCAGAGTGCCCGTCTCCCATTCATACCAGTCATTGCCCGCAGGCAGCCACACCTTCTCAGCGGCATAGCCGTCTTTCATCGGGGCCGTGATCGGCGCCACCAGCATGTCATCACCGAACATATATTCATCCTTGAAGTCGTATGCTTCCCTGTTCTCAGGATAATCATAATACATCGGACGACAGAGGGATATGCCCGTATCGTAGGTCTTCCGCGCCATCGTATAGATGTAAGGATTCATCCTGTAGCGCTGGATGATCGTATTACGGAGCACGCTGAAGATGGTATCGTTGAACACCCAGGGTTCCTTGCGCAGATTGCCGTTCTTGGTCGTATGCGTGCGCATGATCGCACTCACGGCACCGAACTGCATCCACCGGGCAAACAGCTCCGGATTGATATGGTCTGCTCCCATGTGCCCCCCTATATCATGACTCCAGTAGCCATAGAGGACATTGGATGCCGTGGAATTGAAATAAGGCTGGAAGTCCAGTGACTTCCATGAGATCCGCGTATCTCCCGAGAAGCCGATCTGATAGCGGTGGTTCCCCAGTCCGCCCCAGCGGTGGTAAAGCATCGGACGGTCCTGGCCCTCTCGCTGGCTATGGGTGAAGAACACGTAGTTCAGCCACCACGTATTGCTCAGGCTGTCCACCTGCTTATCATAAGGCCACTGCTGCCAGTCCAGCCACCAGAAGCTCACTCCCTGGCGGTGCATCGGATCCAGAATATCCTTGAAAACATTCGTCATCAGTTTCTTGTCGGAAGCTACCCAGGGAATGGTCTGCTTGGACGCAGGATCAATACCCATGTCTCTGGCTATTTGCGGATACTGCTCCTCGTATGGGGCAATGCCTTCCGCAGGATGCAGGTTGAGGGTTACGTCCAGTTGATTGGAATGGAGGTAGTCCAGCAGTTTCGGGGGATCAGGGAACAGTTTCCGGTTCCACGTCCATCCCGTCCAGCCGCCTTTACCCGGCTCGGTATAATGCCAGTCCATGTCGATCACCAGCACGTCAAGGGGGATATTGTATGTCTTGAATTTACCGACCATATCCCGCAGTTCGTCATCCGAATAACTCCAGTAGCGTGACCACCAGTAGCCGAAGGCATACTTAGGAGGCATGGGGACCTTTCCAGCGAAAAGCGTAAAGTCCTTCAGCGCCTTTTTATAATTATGCCCGTAGGCCATGAAATACCAATCCTGGGAATCACCGCCCCTACGCTTCTCCACCCAGGGCCAGCTGGAGTTATCAAACAAAAAATCCTTCGAGTCATCGATCATCGTCCAGCCGTCAGTGGCCAGGAGTCCCTGTTCGAGCTGCAGTTTATCCTTCCCAT
>DHOX01000084.1:2303-3459 GCA_002409785.1 Prevotella sp. UBA5379
CCATCCCCGGCTTCCAGGCAAACTTGAAGAACTTCCTGGCTGAAACCACGGACAGGTTGGACGGGGCAAACTTTCCACTGTTTTTCTTATAAGTCAGGGTCAGGTCATCCGTCTGGATAACCACCTTGCTTTTACTCTGTTTCACCCTGTACCTCACTGACGGGTATTGTCGGTCCACAGCCACGAAGGATCGGTTGTCGGTAAATTTCCCGTCAGGAGAATACTCCATGCGGAGTGTCCCGTCGGAAATTACGGTAAATCTCACGGAATTGTCCTTATAGGCCACATTGGCCGATTCCTGTGCAGAAGCACTCCCGGCGGAAAGCAGCAAAATAAGACAAGCTAATAGTGTTTTTTTCATCAAGTGTAATTTTTATAATAATTATTGGTTGGTTAGTTATAAGGTACATTCTGATTGCAAAGATAAAAGTTTTTTTTGTATTAAGAAACTTCTTTTTTCTTTTTTATTACCCATGAAGGACATTTTGTCAAGACCTGTCACTTTCTTCCTACAGAACAAAAAATATTTCAAATCCAGTTACAAATTCTAGACGCCCGCAAAAAAACAAATTGGAATCCCACCCTTATCCTTTCACCCTTTCAGTAAATTCTTCAGGTAATAGAGGCATGGCTCCATCCTGTGTACATACATACGCACTTACGTCAACCGCTAATCGATGAGCCTCAGTTACAGACGTACCATGAAGGATTGCTGCAACACTAACAGCCAAGGTAGCCAACACAAACTGAAAGACATGAAATGCAAAATTTGCAGGAGCTCCGCCTAATTTCTTGCCTCCAGGAAAAACATCCCACAAGGCTTCTCCAATACCAACTATGGTCTTATTCATTTTAATGTCGTCATTTATTAATGGCGGATGCCCGGCGCAAAACCAGGAAGGCAGGAACTGAGATTTATCTCCCTTACCCTCTTCTTGCCCCTTAACCACAAGGGGAAACACAGGATCATCCGAATGCCTATCAGCTATGCAATATTCGCTAAAATTCCTGGAATATGCAAGGATTTCCCTGAAGAAATTAACATTACCTGAATCTAACAGCTCTACTTCAATTGGATTGAAGAAGGACATCTGTATTAAAGTTACGACCATAGTCACCTGACTTTCAGACCATAATCAATGATCACCTCAATGGT
>DHOX01000084.1:3733-14811 GCA_002409785.1 Prevotella sp. UBA5379
CAGGATTCCTAATCCAAGGCCACTCCTTTTCCACAATTTCTTGTCGCAAAGATCATATACCATTCATTAAACTAATTTATTTTTACAGAGAAACAACAGAAATCAGAGTAATTATAGTTATCTTTGTCGGCAAAAGCAGCTATGTCACTCTGGATGCCAGAGATCATCAACAGAGAGGCAACTGAAACGATCATCTGCGAAGACCAGTTGCGCAGACAGCCACAACAGATATAAATAGTATAATAAAAAAATGAGCAAACTGCTGATCATAGATGATGAGCCGATCATACGCAAGCTATTGGCAAAGATGATGGAACTTGAAGGCTATGAAGTATTTCAAGCCGAGGATTTCCATACCGGCATGTCACAACTGAAGAAGAATCATCCGCAAGTTGTACTTTGCGATGTATTCCTTCCTGACGGTAATGGCGTGGAGCTGCTTCCGAAGATGAAAGAATGTGCTCCCGACAGCGAGATTGTCATGCTCACGGCACATGGAAACATAGAGGACGGAGTAAAAGCCATCAAGAACGGCGCCTTCGACTATATCACCAAGGGAGATGATAATAACAAGATCATACCGATCATCAGCAGAGCCATGGACAAGGCTGGGGACCATCAAACTCTGAAAAAGAAAACTACTAATTACACTTTTGATTCTATCATCGGCAGTTCACCAGGTATCCAGTCTTCCATTCAACTGGCCAGGAAAGTAGCAGTTACGGATGTCTCGGTACTTCTGACCGGGGAGACCGGCACAGGAAAAGAGGTCTTTGCACAGGCGATCCACAGTGGCAGCAACCGCCGGGCATACCCCTTTGTAGCCCTCAACTGTTCCGCTTTCAGCAGGGATCTGCTGGAAAGTGAATTATTCGGATACAAAGCCGGGGCCTTCACAGGAGCGATGAAGGAAAAGAAGGGACTTTTTGAAATAGCCAACCACGGGACACTCTTCCTTGACGAAATCGGCGAGATGTCCTACGACCTGCAGGCCAAGCTCCTGAGAGTACTCGAAACGGGTGAATATTTCATGATCGGTGGTACCACCCCTACAGAGGTGGATGTCAGGATCATATCCGCCACCAATGAGGATTTACCTAAAGAAATAGCCAAGGGCAATTTCCGGGAAGATTTATTTTATCGCCTGTCTGTATTCCAGATTCACCTGCCCCCCTTGCGGGAGAGGCAGGAAGACATTATCCCGCTGGCAAAACTGTTCCTTGCCCGCTACTCCAAAAAATTGAACAAGAAAATAGAGGGTATCAGTCCGTCCTTTATCCATGCCCTAAGAAAAGCTGAATGGAGAGGAAATGTACGAGAGTTGAAAAACGTCATTGAGCGTTCCTGTATCGTCTGTGACGGCAAACTGACTTCGGAAGACCTGCCGATGGAGCTACAGGTCTATCAGGATAGTGACGGCTCTCATGCTGACACGATGGATCTAGCTGCCGTTGAACGCCGGCATATTGCCAGAGTCCTTGCGTATGCCAAAGGGAATAAGACCAAGGCGGCACGATTGCTGAAAATTGGGCTTACGACTCTATACCGCAAGATAGAAGAATATCATATTGACAATTCTTTTTCAAATTAGCATGGCAACCCTTCCATTCTGGAAGGGTTTTTGTTTTCCCCTGATTTCCTTCTTTATTTTTAACTGATTGATACTATTGCTGTTACAGCGATCAGGTGCCACTTGGCACGGTCGTTGTAACCTCACCTGTAGATATTAATCAATTAAAGACAAAAAAATATGTTTCATTTTACAATCGGGTTTACAGTTTGCATCTTGAGTGGTCTCTTATGCTTTCTGTTGTTTTACAAGTTGATTGAGTGGTTTGATAAAATGTAAAAAGGAGGGAAAGAGTATGTACACATTCTTATTTATTGTAGGCTGTATCATGTTCATCTATATGATGTACGTGATTATCCGGCCTGAAAAATTTTAATTTGCACAGATGATGAACAGCGAAATTTACGGTATTATCTTACAGATCGTACTGATGCTGGCGATCAGTTTTCCATTAGGGAAATACATTGCCAAGGTTTACAAAGGTCACAAGACCCTGCTGGATTTCATGAAACCAGTAGAGCGAGTGATGTTCAAGTTATCCGGGATCAATCCTGATGAGGAGATGAACTGGAAGCAGTTTCTCAGAGCCCTTCTCACGGTCAACCTGTTCTGGTTCCTATGGGGTATGTTGCTATTAGTGTCACAAGGTTTTCTGCCGCTCAATCCCGATGGGAATCTGGGGCAGAATGTCCATCAGGCATTCAATACCTGCATCAGTTTTATGGTAAACTGCAACCTCCAGCACTACAGCGGTGAAACCGGAATGACCTATTTCACCCAACTATTTGTAGTCATGCTGTTCCAGTTTGTCACCGCAGCTACAGGTATGGCAGCCATGGCAGGAATTATGAAAGCCCTGGCCGCAAAGACCACCAAGACGATCGGCAACTTCTGGAAATATCTCGTGCTCAGTTGCACCCGCATCCTGCTGCCCCTATCGCTTATAGTAGGGTTCATAGTGATTCTGGAGGGAACCCCTATGACCTTCAAGGGCAAGGAAGATATTACAACCATGGAAGGCAGGACACAGCAAATATCACAGGGTCCTGTCGCAGCCATCGTCCCCATTAAGCAACTGGGGACGAACGGAGGAGGCTATTTTGGCTCCAACTCATCCCACCCTTTGGAGAACCCCACCTATCTCAGCAACATTGTAGAATGTACTTCTATCCTCATCATACCGATGGCCCTGGTATTTGCATTCGGTTTCTATATCAAGAAGAGGAAGTTAGGATACAGCATCTTCGGTGTCATGTTCGTGGCCTTACTCATCGGAATAGGTGTCAATGTCCGTCAGGAGACTGGCGGGAACCCACGTATCAGTGCATTAGGTATCGCCCAGGACAACGGTTCAATGGAAGGCAAGGAAGTGAGGTTCGGCTCGGCAGCCACAGCCCTATGGAGTGTAGTCACTACGGCAACATCCAACGGTTCGGTAAACGGCATGCATGATTCCATGATGCCCCTCTCCGGGATGGTAGAAATGCTGAATATGCAGATCAACACCTGGTTTGGAGGCGTAGGCGTAGGCTGGATGAACTACTTCACCTTTATGATCATTACCGTATTCATCAGTGGGCTGATGGTCGGTCGAACGCCAGAATTTCTATGTAAGAAAGTTGAAGCGAAGGAGATGAAGATAGCCTCTCTGGTAGCCCTGCTCCATCCCTTTCTGATTCTGACAGGCACAGCACTCGCTGCCTACCTGTTCGTCCATGCCCCACAGTTTGTCGCCGGTGAAGGTGGCTGGCTGAACAATCCCGGCTACCATGGACTGAGCGAGATGCTATATGAATTCACATCATCAGCGGCCAACAACGGTTCCGGATTCGAAGGTCTGGGCGACAACACCTGGTTCTGGGACATCGCTTGTGGGTTCGTACTGATCTTAGGGAGGTTCATCCCGATCATCGGGCAAGTGGCCATAGCGGGATCACTCGCAGGCAAGAAATATATCCCTGAAAGCAACGGCACATTACGCATGGACACCGTTACGTTTGGTATCATGACCTTTGCAGTCATCATCATCATTGCTGCCTTGTCCTTCTTCCCGGTACAGGCATTAAGTACAATAGCAGAACATTTAACTTTATAAAGTTATGAATAGTAATAGAAAACAGTCGTTGTTCCGAAAAGAACAAGTCAAGGAAAGTATAAAACAGTCGTTTGTCAAACTTAATCCACGGCTGTTGATCAAGAACCCTATCATGTTTACCGTCGAGGTATGCACATTCATCATGTTTTTCGTCATGCTCTATTCCATTACGAACAGCAGCCAGGGTTCATTTGCCTACAACGCAGTAGTATTCGTCGTGCTCTTCATTACGCTGCTGTTTGCCAACTTTGCCGAAGCAATCGCCGAGGCAAGAGGAAAGGCACAGACAGACAGCCTCAGAAAGACTCGTGAGGAGACACCTGCCAAACTGCTTGTAGACGGCAACATTAAAATGGTGAGCAGTTCCCAACTGAAAAAGGGCGATACCTTCTTCTGCGAATCCGGCGATGTGATCCCGGCAGACGGCGAGATAATTGAAGGTCTGGCCTCCATTGACGAAAGTGCCATCACGGGAGAATCGGCACCCGTCATCCGCGAGGCAGGCGGTGACAAGAGTTCGGTAACCGGCGGTACGAAAGTCCTGTCAGACCAGATCTCCGTAAAGGTCACCACCCAGCCCGGAGAGAGTTTTCTGGATAAAATGATAGCCCTGGTAGAAGGTGCCTCACGCAAGAAAACTCCTAATGAGATAGCCCTGACGATATTGCTGGCTATGTTCACCTTGGTTTTCATCATCGTATGCATCACCTTAAAGCCATTTGCCGACTACTCAGGCACGGTCATCACCATCGCCGCATTCCTCTCCCTGTTCGTATGCCTGATCCCCACGACCATCGGCGGCCTGCTCTCTGCCATTGGCATCGCCGGCATGGACAGGGCATTGGGAGCTAACGTGATCACGAAATCCGGCAAAGCAGTAGAGACGGCCGGAGACGTAGACACGCTGCTGCTTGACAAGACCGGAACCATAACCATCGGCAACCGCAAGGCCACTGCCTTCTATCCCGCTGACGGCATCAACAAGGAAGATTTTATCAGAACCTGTATGCTTTCATCTGTGGCTGATGACACTCCTGAAGGAAAGTCCATCATAGAGTTGGGCAGGACCACGGGACAACGCATGCATAATCTGAATACGACAGGAGCCAGGATGATCAAATTCTCTGCAGAGACCAAATGCTCAGGTATTGACCTGAGAGACGGGACGGAAATACGAAAGGGCGCCTTTGACGCAATCCGGACAATTGTGGTCCATGCCGGCAATCCCTTCCCGGAAAAGACCGGACAGATCATCAAAGTCATCACCAGCAACGGCGGGACACCACTCGTCGTAAGCATCAACAAGAAAGTGATGGGCGTCATCGAACTTCAGGACATCATCAAACCCGGCATCAATGAGCGGTTCCAGCGCCTCCGCAAAATGGGTGTGAAGACGGTTATGGTGACGGGTGACAATCCCCTGACGGCAAAATATATCGCACAGAAAGCAGGCGTGGACGACTTCATCGCCGAGGCCAAGCCGGAAGACAAGATGGAATACATTAGGAAAGAGCAATCTTCCGGGAAAATGGTTGCCATGATGGGTGACGGCACGAATGATGCACCGGCCCTGGCTCAAGCAGACGTGGGCGTGGCGATGAACAGCGGCACGCAGGCTGCCAAGGAGGCCGGGAACATGGTAGACCTGGATAATGATCCTACCAAACTGATAGAGATTGTCGAGATCGGCAAGCAACTGTTGATGACACGCGGGACACTGACCACCTTCTCTATAGCCAATGATGTGGCCAAATACTTCGCCATCGTCCCCGCCCTCTTCATGTTGTCTATCCCGGAATTGTCAGCTCTCAACATCATGGGACTGCACAGTCCTGAGAGTGCTATCCTCTCTGCGGTGATATTCAATGCCATCATCATACCCATACTGATACCACTGGCCCTGAAGGGGGTAAAATACAGGCCAATAGGTGCATCTGCCCTGTTGCGCCGCAATCTGCTTATCTATGGTCTTGGCGGTATCGCCGCCCCATTCGTGGGAATCAAGATCATCGACCTGTTCGTAGGACTATTCTTTTAAATATAAGTACACCATTATGAATAACTTTATGAAATCAATAAGGATTACTATCGTATTCTGCGCATTCTTCTGCGTATTTTATGTGTTGTTATTGTGGCTGTTCGCAAAGGCAGCCGGTCCAGGCCATGGGGACGCCAAGCTGCTGACCCTCAACGGCAAGGTAGTCGGCGCAGCAAACGTAGGCCAGTTGTTTACCAGTGACCGGTATTTCTGGGGACGCCCATCAAATGCCGGTGCCAAAGGATACGATGCCACCCGTTCAGGCGGGAGCAACAAGAGTGTGACAAACCAGCAATATCTTGCCGGAGTAAATAACCGCATCACCTTCTTCATGAAACACCATCCATACCTTCGGCGCAAGGACGTCCCTGCCGAGATGGTCACGGCAAGCGGCTCCGGACTTGATCCGGACATCACGATCCAGTCTGCCTATGTGCAAATCAGGCGTGTGGCTGAAGCCCGCCACCTGAAACAGGCAAAAGTGAAGGCTATTGTAGACAGTGTCATAGAAAGACCCTTGCTCGGACTTTTCGGACCGGCAAAGATAAATGTCCTCAAACTGAATATCGCATTGGATAAGGACACAAGATCCAGATAACAGAAAAAGAAAATGAATAGAACATCTATGAGATTATGGCTCTTTCTGATGATGATAATTATAGGAGGAATGAAGGGAAAAGCGCAGGAGAAATTAGACACTAAGGTCTCTTGTGATTTCGTGAACCAGTATATATTCCGCGGACAGCACTGTGGAGACGTCAGCATCCAGCCAACTTTAGGCATAATCTTCAAGGGACTGTCACTGACGGCATGGGGTAATGTGGGGCTTTCCAATACCAATGATACAAAAGAATTTGATGTTACCACAGCCTATTCGTTAAATCGATTCAATATCGGCATTATCGATTACTGGTA
Organism: Prevotella sp. UBA5379; assembly: GCA_002409785.1. GTDB lineage: Bacteria > Bacteroidota > Bacteroidia > Bacteroidales > Bacteroidaceae > Prevotella. The sequence goes on from DHOX01000084.1 coordinate 10,352, forward strand.
TGACAAAGGACCTGATGCCGACAGCAGATATTTCAGATACAATGCCCATTCCACAAACCATTTGTTTGAAGCAAATATCGGTTACCATTTTAATCCAATATCTTTCCAATGGTATACGAATTTTGCAGGTAATGATGGCCTTAAAAGCAATGGAAAAAGGGCTTATTCTTCCTATGCCGAACTGTCCTGTCCTTTTCACCTGTTGCAATGTGACTGGACAGCCACAGCCGGATTCGTCCCTTTCCAGACCACCTTCTACTCTAAGGTGAATCGGTTCGCGGTAACGAACCTCTCTCTCCAGACTGTCAAGGTCATTAAGATGACAAAAGACTTCTCTGTACCTGTCTTTGCTGGAATAACAGCTAATCCAAGTAACGGAAAAGCCTATTTAATATTCGGAGTAACTATCCATCCTTAATTTAAGAAACCGTAAGACATGAATAATAAAGAAGACAATGTCAGACATTTTCTGGATCTCATACAACGATCCCGAAGGGGTAAGTTCAAACTCTACATCGGTATGATTGCCGGCGTAGGCAAGACCTATCGTATGCTCCAGGACGCACATGATATACAGAACAGCGGCATTGATGTCCAGATCGGATACGTGGAGACCCATGGCAGGCAGGATACGGAAAGATTACTGAAAGGACTGCCCGTAATTCCAAGGAAAAGGATCTTTTATAAAGGTAAGGAGATAGAGGAAATGGATGTTGACTCCATCCTCCTGATACATCCCGAACTCGTTATCGTGGATGAGCTCGCACATAGTAATGTGAGCGGCAGCCGTAACGCCAAACGGTGGCAGGATGTAGAAGAACTCCTCGATGCCGGGATCAATGTTCTGTCGGCCGTGAACATTCAGCATATCGAAAGCCTGAAAGAGGAAATCAGGAAGATCACCGGTATCGATGTTCAGGAACGGATACCAGACAAGGTCATTCAGGAAGCAGATGAAGTGGTAAACATTGACCTTACCTCTGACGAACTCATCAGCCGTCTGAAAGCGGGGAAAATATATACTATGAATAAAGTCCAGACGGCTCTGGATCACTTCTTCAGGGCTGATCATATCCTGCGCCTTAGAGAGCTCGCACTGAAGGAGGTGGCATTAAGCGTGGAGAACCAGGTGGCTAACGTGTCACCGGAGACCTACGGGATAAAAGGTGACAAAATATTGGCCTGCATCAGCAGCAACAGAGGAACACCAAGGCATATCATCCGAAAGGCATACCGCCTGGCACGGCATTACAACTCCTCCTTCGTCGCGTTATATGTGCAGACCCGGAAGGAAACTCCTGAGAAGATAGATCTTGCTTCCCAAAGACATCTGATCCATCACTTTGAACTCGTGGAAGAACTTGGCGGAAAGGTCGAGAAAGTCGTATCCAACAATATAACCGATGCGATCATCCAGATCTGCAGGAAATATGATATTACCAACGTATGTATGGGACAACCCTCTTTCAAAATACCCAATTCTTTTTGGAATATTATAAAATATCGTAAATTCCTGCACTATTTGTCTCTGAATAGAATTGATTTGGTTATTATTGCATAATTTAAAACGAATCTTATGAATATAAAGACAAAACTGACCTTATCTATTGGCACCCTGGTAGCAATGATCATATTGCTGGTTTCCCTTTCTGTGGTCTACCTGCAGATACTTACCGCTACAGAACCCAACAGCCCTAATGCCGGAATAGGCCTTGACCGGGCATTGCTCTGGGTACTGGTGATCGGTGGAATCTGTATTTGCATAGGACTGTTCCTGCTCTTCAAAGTGCCTAATTCCATCAATGCACCTGTCAAGCAACTCATCAATGCCATCCAGCAAATTGCCAACAAGAACTATGATGTCAAACTGGATCTCCAGGGCAGCCACGAACTGCATGAGGCATCGGTCAATTTCAATATCATGGCCAAACGCCTTTCAGAATATTATCACAGCACCCTCACTGACCTGATGGCATCCAAGCGTTATCTTGAAACAGTGATCAACTCCATGAAAGAACCCATTATCGGCCTCGACAATAACATGAAGATACTTTTCATCAATGACGAGGCCTTGAAGACACTCAACCTGAACGGTAATGCCCTGATCGGCCAGTCAGCAGAAGACTTAGCCATAAGCAATGACTTGCTGAGGAAACTTGTACGTGGCATCGTCGAGGAAAACAGTAATGCCCAATCAACCAAGAAGTCACCGTTAAGCATCTATACCAACGACAAGGAAAGTTATTTCAAAGTAGAATACCTGCATATTGAACTCCCCCAGGACAAGGATAAAAACCTCCGCATGGGCTATGTCATTCTCTTGCAGAACGTGACGGAATATCAGGAGCTCAATGCCGCCAAGACCACCTTCATCTCTACGATCTCACATGAACTGAAAACTCCTATCTCTGCCATCATGATGAGTCTCCAACTGCTCGAGGATGAACGAATAGGCAAACTCTCCGGCGAGCAGAAAGAACTTGCAGGAAGCATCAAGGACAATAGTGAACGATTACTGAAGATTACAGGGGAACTATTAAATATCACTAAGGTAGAAAGTGGCAAACTGCAACTGAAGCCAAAAATTACCAAACCGATAGAGTTGATCGATTATGCGATAAAAGCCAACAGAGTACAGGCTGAAAAATTCGGAATCCAGATAGAAGTAGAATATCCTGACGAGGGGAAAATAGGAAAGTTGTTTGTAGATAGTGAGAAAATAGCATGGGTACTGACAAATCTGGTCAGCAATGCCATCCACTATTCTTATGAAAACGGCCGCGTCATCATCGGAGCACGGCCAACAAATAACCGGCATATCGAACTCTATGTCAGAGACTTTGGAAAGGGAATAGACAAAAGGTACCATGAGAGCATCTTCGACCATTACTTCCGTGTTCCCGGGACAAAAGTGCAAGGCAGCGGGCTCGGATTAGCCATATCACGTGATTTTGTCGAAGCACATGGAGGAACCATTCATGTGGAAAGCGAGATCGGCAAGGGCAGTTGTTTCATCATCTCCCTGGCAATGGCATAGGCACATCACATAAATTTATTGGCTGTCAATCAACCTGCATCTCGGTAACTGGCATGGATTTTGCTCCTTCTTTTCCTTAACTATTCCATATTACTGTTTATTATGACTAAAAAAGAAATTAATGTATTGGACTATGCCGGCTATATTCTGAAGGGGGTAAATAAGGGCGTATTGCTCACCACCAAGGCTGATGGCCGCGTCAACACCATGACAATCAGTTGGGGAACACTGGGTATCGAGTGGCAGAAATTCATCTTCACGACCTTCGTCCGCAAAGGCCGCTTCACACGTGAACAACTTGACAAGAATCCCGAATTCGTGATCAGTATTCCATACGGCGAGTATGACAAGAAGATCCTGGGATTCTGCGGCACACATTCAGGAAGAGACGTTGACAAGATCAAGGCCATGAACCTGACGCTGGAAGAAGGTGACAAAGTGTCGGTCCCCGCCATCAAGGAACTACGACTGACACTGGAATGCAAGGTGGTCTACCATCAGTTACAGGATCTGAACGCACTGAACAACCAGGAATGGCGCCAGTCCTTTTATCCGGCAGATAAACCCGGGACATTTTCCGGTTCAAACCAGGATGCTCACATTGCCTACTCTGGTGAGATCGTAAAGGCTTACATCATCGAGGGATAGACTTTTGCTGAGGATCAGGCTTCTATGTATCACATACAGAGGGAGCCTTAAGATGCCTAAAGCAGTATGCCAAGTTAACAAGAACCTGTGGAAATACGAACAGACAGCCAAGAATCAATGCTTTTGGATTTCTTTCTTTTTGTCCGTATTCCACAGGAATTTTGCATATTTCAACCCATAAGCATCATAAAGGTTCCGCATCTTTACAGAACGTGTCCGGAAATCCTCAAAGTCCTTGGCTTCCGGCTGCATTCATTGATAGTCCTTATATGAACTTTACCAAATCTGCAAGTTGAAGAAAATAAGCATTTGACCAAATATCAAGATCTTTTGGATTCTTAATAAATGGCAACACATCCTTTTTCACCTTCTTGACATCAGTTGACGCCAATCTCTCCTCTAAAAGGGACTTGAAATCCTCCTGGCTTATATCTTTCCCATTAAACTGGCGTATTCTTTCGTGCAGGTATGTCCAATCCAATGATACATTATGGCGCACATACCATTCAAAGTCATACCAGTCCCTTCCTTTTACCCTATTCTTCCAAGTTCTGAATACAAGCGCATGCATCTTTCCGGCGAAAAGATCCGGAAGAGTAAAGCATCTGGTCATAAAGGATATAGGCTGAAGCAATAGTTTCTGTTCTGTATTAAATTTCAAAGGAGGCTGAGTATCCACTTCTATCTTGATGCGAACAGATTTCTCCGTTCTGAATTTTACATCATACACCTCTGTATTGTCCTTTAGAAATGCCGACTCTACTTTTCCAAAGTT
>DHOX01000084.1:14976-15990 GCA_002409785.1 Prevotella sp. UBA5379
CCTTTTTCCTTTTTTGTTATATCAACCTTCCTTCCCAGATAATTGAATTGTTCAATGATTGGTTGAAAGAATCTGGTGAAATCAAAATTCTCTTCAGGGGACATCAATGAGAAATCCATATCCTCACTGAAACGCGGTAATCCATGAAAAAGCCGGAGACAAGTACCTCCATAAAATGCAGCATCTTCAAAAAAACCTCCTTGGTACAGCCCTGCAAGGATTACCTGTTGACTCACTTCAAATACAGCATTACGTCTGCCCTGATCTGTAGAGGTATCATAGGCTGAAAGCATATTCTGATAGATGTCATTCATTACTTCAATAATAATTTTAATACCGTTTGTATAGACTGTGCCTTTTTGCCAACTTGAATATAGGCTTCAAATACTTCCCTGTGCATTTTCTGAAAGGCATCCATATCCATTCGAATATCTTCCTCAAGATATTCACGAGCTTCTTTTATATATCTCAAATTTAATTGTGGGGTATTGGCAATCAGATCGCAAAGTGCTTTCTCAGGCGAAGCCATGACATAGACATCATCGCCTTCTTGTATCTGACACAGGCCTACAGAAAAAGTCTCTCTGTCAATATGGGTATATTCAAACCGTCCGACTTTATTTTCAAACGAGACAGAATGTTTAATGGTCATTGACTCAACAGCGTATACCATTTCCGGGATCAACCCATAATGGCGGAGAGCAGAAGACATCGATACATACGAAGGATTATAAATATGATTGGCTATCAGTCCAACAGACAAGAGTTTTCCACTTTCTTCAGGACTCACTACAAAGAGCCCTTTCTTCAGACGGATGATTTCACCTGAACTCTCCAGTGATGCAATCTTCTTATTCTTCATCCTTATATCAGGATAGAGCGAAGCTATTACAGAAGACTTCACCGGTATATTCCCTAAAGCCAATAATGGTCTTTTCACAATACAAAAATAGTAATTTTATGAACACAAAACAACCTTTTAGGGAGTTTTCTATCTGAAAATTAACTATTTTA
>DHOX01000084.1:16229-21773 GCA_002409785.1 Prevotella sp. UBA5379
AAGTACAATCATAATAAGAATCAAGGTTACTGAACTTCCTACTTCTTACCTCCATTCCACAGGAATTTTGCGTATTTCAACCCATAAGCATCATAAAGGTTCCGCATCTTTACAGAACGTGTCCGGAAATCCTCAAAGTCCTTGGCTTCCGGCTGCATCCATTGGACTTCAGACAAGGCTGCCATCCGGGGGAGAATCTGATATTCTGCCAGATTGGGACAAGTGATATACTCTGTCCAAAGGTTAGCCTGAACACCGATGATATGCTTGTTAGTCTCCTTGTCAGCAGGATCGGCGAAAGGTTCAAAACTATATACTTTTTCGACGGGCAAATAACCACCAATAAGCAGCGGTTCCCTCTCCGTATCCGACGTCTGATAATGATCAAAATAGTCATAACTGCCTGGAGACATAATGACGTCATACCCTGCTTTTGCTGCCTGCGCGCCAGGAGCGGCACCACGCCACGACATTACTACGGCAGCCTTATTCGGATTACCCGCAAGGATCTCGTCCCATCCGATCATCACCCTCCCCTTAGATCTGACATAACTTTCTACACGATTCGTAAAATAACCCTGAAGGGTCTTTACCGTCAGGTGATTATCTTCCATCACTTTCTGGCATCTTGGGCAAGAAGCCCAATGGTCCGTATGTGCCTCATCACCACCTAAATGAATATATTTTGACGGAAACAGGCCCATTATTTCATCAATCACTCCCTTTACAAACGTGTAAACGGTATCATTGCCTAGACACAGAGGATCTCCTCCACTCCACTTGGTCAAGACTTGATAAGGGCCACCTGTACATCCCAGTTCGGGATAGGCCGTAAGAGCAGCCAGCACATGCCCAGGCATATCAATTTCCGGAATTATCGTAATATAACGGTCAGCCGCATACTTCACAATCTCTCTCGCTTCATCCTGCGTGTAGAAGCCTCCGTAGGGTGTACCATCATATACCTCACTATTCCGTCCGATCACCGTCTCACTCCGGACTGATCCCACAAGGGTAAGCCTGGGATATTTCTTGATCTCTATCCGCCAGCCCTGATCATCCGTCAAGTGCCAGTGGAAGACATTCATATTGTGAAGGGCAAGTAAATCAATGAATTTCTTAATGAAAGAAACAGGAAAGAAATGGCGGACACAGTCCAGCATCATTCCCCGATAGGCAAAGCGAGGCGCATCGACGATTTTCACAGCCGGAAGTTCAACTGACATCAGGTTTTGGTCTACCGGCAATGACTTACGTAAAGTCTGAATGCCATAGAATACTCCTGCGGGAGTTTGTCCGCAGATAGTTACCTCCCGATGGCTGACTTTAATCGTATAACCTTCCTTATTGCTGATTCTTTTATTAAGATTAAGATTCAGATGGATGGCATTTTTATGTTTGCTGTTGGTAACGACCTGAAGTTTCATGCCTGTAGTTTCCCCAATATATTCAACCAAGAATTGGCCATCCCGAAGTAGTCTTTCATCACCAGCCGGTACCACAATAACGGTTTCTGAATTCAACAGGAAAGGCTTTTTATCACTCATTATAATAGATTCCGGCAACGGAACCACCCGATAATTTACCCTGTCTTGAGCAAAGGCAGCAGTTATCAGCAACAGGCCAGTCATTACTAAGAATAATTTTTTCATATAGAAAACAGATATATAAGAAATGGTTATTTCGATAATTTTCAATAACTTAATGACTCCCCATCATTATAGCTACAAGTCTCACTCAATACACAATTTACTTGCAAAGTAAGCGAATTTCTTCAGAATACGCAAGAAATTACCCAAAGAAATATCTGTTCATCACCTTCCTCGGGATTACCCTAATTTAAAATAGGGATTTATCCTTGCAACATTACAGCGAATTGTGTACCTTTGAAATCATAAACCATCTAAAGACAAGACATGATGACCAATCGCTTACGGAAAAACATTTTAAAAATCTTTTTGGCAACATCACTGATACTGATGCCCTCATTTGCCAGCGCCCAGAATTCCAGACCAGACTATCAGGTACGCGACACAGAAGTTTATTATCACCAAGAACGCATTAAAGATGCTGATGCCGATTCTTTCCACAACTTGGGATTCGGTTACGGAAAGGACCGTTACCATGTATACAAGGACGGAGAAATCCTTGAGTATGTTGATCCCGAGCCCTTCCGCATTGATCCAAGGTATGGAGGCCACCAGCAAGAGCGGGAAGAGAACAGAGAAAGGGGCGGATATTTCAAATCCACATTCGATGTGTTCTATAACGGGCGGAAGATTGAAGATGCTACCCCAAGTTCATTCCAGGAGATCGGCGGTGGTTATGCCAAGGATGCCTTTAATGTCTATTACCGTGGGAAAAAAGTCGAAGACGCCTCTCCCAGCAGTTTTCAATATAAAGGGAAAGGGTATGCCAGAGACAGCTTTAATACCTACTTTTACGGGAAAAAGATCAGTAACTGATATGATAAACAACATCAATTCAGATACCTTATATTGGGTGTTCTCAACTATGCCCCAGACGTTAGCAGCTTTTGTCGGACTCGTTATCGCCGGAGTATCTTTCATTCAACAACGGGTAGACGATATTGTTGAGACAGACAGCACATATACAGAAATCTATGAAGATGTAAAGAAATACATACATTCAGGACTGAAAAAGATTCTTTATGCATCACTATGCATTCTCCCTATCGATTTCTTCTGCCTGTATCTCAACGGCTATATCATAAATGTCATTCATAACCCTTTCGTGTTCATCATCTGCAGTCTACTGGTTCTCATTAATGTCTGCATATTCGGCTACACCATCCTATACGTTGTAAAAATATTAAGTCCAAAGTTTCTGAGCAGTACCATTGAAAAGCTTTCCAATGAATATCACGGGGGCAGTGTGGATATATCAGACTTCATCAAACACTTCATGGATTTTGAAAAAGAAGTAAGACGTGTTACAGAAAAGAGTCTGGCCATTCAAGAGAAGACGATGAACATTTATCAGATGGTGAACGTACTTTTCAGTGCTGGAATATTGACCCGGCAAGAAGTGAACAGGATTCTCACCCTCAACAAAATGAGGAACCTCATTATCCATGGCGGAGAGATCAAGCATGTAGAAAAGACCTTAGACAACCAGTTGATTGCCATCACCAATAAGTTGAACGACATTTCCTGCCTGTAGGAGAGTTCTTCTAGAAACAAGAATTAATAGCTCAGTTATTCAAGTTAAAATAATAAGTATCTTTTCCTTTTTGACTTGAAATGATTTTTCCGTTCCTCTCCAATTGTACTTTCGGGTGATTACCCAAACGTACTACCCTCAAGTCAAAATCACTGTTACAAATATGAATATGGCGCAATGACATACCATTCCATTCTTTAGGAAGTCTCGGAGAGACCGTAAAGGAATGTAATCCGACAGGACGGATACCAAACATACCTTCGATAATGACACGTGCATAGAGAGCGCTCTCTGCAGAAAGTTGTCGTTGACCACCTTCCGGCCACGCTTCAATAGCATAAGGAACATGATCACCTAAAAGACGCTTATGGGAATAAAACGACAGAAATTTCATCGCCCGGCCAGTTTCACCTGCCATAAATACTCCCCTCAACGCATATAGAGTTGATCTATCCCAAAACGTATGATCACCCTCCTGAGTCAGTAACCCATTTTCTGTCCATAAGCGAGTAGAGAACAATGCATCTATTGTTCCCTTTGCCCTTTTATTAATACCCATAGCAAGTGGAATGCAAATCCATGATCGAAGTACCTTGTTCCCCTTATAATATCGGTAAGTATCATAGCCTTCTATATTCTCATGGAAATAATTATCAATATTTCTTTCCATTATCTTAGCTCTATGAGAATACGTCCTTTCCAATTCTTTTTCGTTTAAATCCCGCGCTAAATAAGATGATGATATTAATGCATCATAATATAAACAGGAAGTACATAAATTAGCACTGCCAGAAGGGAAACGATGTTCTAATTCATCGGCATCAGAAGTAACTACTCCATCGGCATTTAATTTACGATGGCAATATTCCAGGCACCATTTGATAAGAGGCCATAATTGCTTTGCCGTATTCTCTTTTCCAAATTCCAAGGCACAACGGGAAGCACCATAGGCGATCATAGCAGCATCACCCCGGTCACCCGCCCCATTCCAATAGTCATCTCCCTCCGCAATAATAGAACTAGGAATAGGTTTCCAATCCAGATTCATATATTTCGCAAAAAGACTAAAAGATGTCATAACTGACTGCATAGCATACGAATACCCTGTAAAAGGGAAAAAAGGATCAGCATATTCAGCCTCATCATTTGCCCAAATTGCTGCATAATAAGCTTCCCCTCCTGGACTATGCATTGGGCCTGCCTTAGTTTGAAAAATACTTTCACAGGAACGTATCTTGGAAAAATCGAACATTCTGTTGATAATAGGATCAGGAGTTTTAAGTATCAGAGTTGCCATCAACTGACTGACCAATGAGCGACGCCGCCTAATTTCTTCATCAACATCCCATCTAAGAGAAGGTTCATTTTCCCTGACGGCAGATAGTAATGCGGAAAAAGACACAGAATCACCTGGCAACAACTGGTAAACACCAGAGCCTTGTATTTGCTGTTCTATGCGATAAGCTCCATAAACGCCTTCTTTTTTAGCCGTTATCAATACAGGATGTCGATTATCTATCTCTAATTTACAAGGCTTTTTGCCATCATTTCTTAAAGTGAACTTTTCTACTAATGCAGGTTTTTCAGTAGATGGAGTATAAACCCTACGAACATGAATTTGACCAAAGCTGCTCTCAACGGTCATCATGCCATCAAGAGTTACTGATTGTGTCTTCTCACAACTCAAGCTGTGTTGATTAATCGTTACTGCATCTAAAGCATTCCAGGAAAGATGGCGCTGCAAGCTACCATGCGTGTCATTCGGAATGGTCCTGAGGAGAGGCCACACCATTCCGAAATTACAAGCAAAACTTCCATCTTGCCGTATTCCGTACTGTAGGACAACCGACATCCTTTTGCCTGACATTTCAATATGATCACAATGTGCTCTTCCATCATATTTCCATGTAATTCCATTACTATTATTTAAATTCCAATAGTCTTTCTCTGCCTTTGCAGATACCACACAAAAAAGCATCAAAATCACTAAAAGTATTTTACTTCTTTTAAAAACCATTTGTCCCATTAATAAATTATTATATGATTAAGATTGTGCTCAAGCATAGAATTTCCAAATATTCTTTGACACAATCTAGTACTATTTAAATGAGTATAATTATCCTCAATTGAGTGATTTTCTTCAATCATAGGTTCTGTGTTGAAACACCGGTCTATAGGACACAACCACAACAACTAGCCTGTCAAAAAGTCTATCACCAAATGATTGGCGGTTGAACTTCCAGCAGAATTCCTCCAGATAATTCTAAAGGAACTCGTCTTTGATGCCATGATAAATATCAAGCAAAAGGGACTTTGCATTCGATATGGCAGTGTGAACCAACGGCAGTATTTTCGATGCCT
>DHOX01000083.1:0-2508 GCA_002409785.1 Prevotella sp. UBA5379
ACCATTCGCTATGCGGATATCCTCCTGATGTATGCAGAGGCGTTGAATGAATTGACGCAGAATTATCAAATTTCGTCCTGGGACGGCTCCGCAACTTACTCGATTAAGAGGGATGTTGAGGAGATGCGCAGAGGGATCAAGCCGGTCCGTATGCGTGCAGGCGTTCCTGATTATGATGACGCTACCTATGCAAGCCAGAGTGCGTTTCGTATAAAACTAAAACATGAACGTCAGGTGGAATTTATGGGCGAAAATCAACGCTACTATGATTTAAGACGCTGGAAAGATGCTCCGAAGGAAGAGGGTGAGCAGGTCTATGGCTGTAATACGCTGATGACGGCTGATCATGCTGCGCTGTACTATGTGCCGGTTCGTGTGCCGGATCTGCAGTGTGCCTTCTCTCATAAAATGTATTTCTGGCCTATTTTGAAAGAAGAACTGAAGCGTGATAATAAATTGACACAAGCTCCAGGCTGGAAGAGTTATGAATAATTCAATTAGAAGAATCAGATTATGAAGAAAACATATTTATTAGGTTGTCTGTTGGGTTTGGGACTATTTGTAGCATCCTGTACCGACAACTTCCAGGGAGAGCTGTATGACCAGATGATTTCCTTTAAAGCCCCTGTTAATAGTAATGGAGTTTATGATGTCTATCTCCGTTATAAAACAAACGGGAAAGATACTTTTAACCTTCCGGTTATTGTTAGTGGTACACAAAACAACAAGCACGGTCTTGATGTAAATATCGGGGTGGATAATGATACGCTGGCCATCCTGAATACTGAACAGTATAATGATCGGACAGACTTGTATTACCATCAGCTTCCTCAACAGTATTTTAAGTTCCCCTCGAATATCTGTCATATTCCTGCGGGTACTGCAGTGCAGACATTTCCGATTGCCTTTGATTTTACCGGTTTGGATCTTGTAAATAACTGGGTGCTTCCTCTGACTGTTGAGGCAAATTCGGCTTATAAACAAAACCGCTATAACGGACGGGATAAGGCTCTGCTGAATATCAACCTGTTTAATGATTATTCGGGCGTTTATTCTGCAACGGCCATGAATATCTATTTTCATGGAGAGACAAATAATCCGGCTGTTGTGGATACTCGTACTGCTAAGGTAGTGGATGAGAATACGATCTTTGTTTATGCAGGGACAGTATGGGAGGAAGATCCGGACAGAAACCTGTACAAGATCAATATCAAGTTTGAACCAGGTACGATGCAGGCAGACAGTACGATTACCGGTAATATTACTTTAAATCCAGGTGATCCTGATAATAAGTTTAATCTGACTACAACGGGTAACTGTACGTATGAAATCCAAAAAATCATGGATCAGCAGAGTCCGTATCTGGAACATTATTATGTCATTCTAAGGCTTAATTACAGCTATTCGGATATAACGTCGGATCCAAATAATCCGGTTCGTTATGATGCAACAGGGATGTATACCTTGGAACGTAAGATCAATACTTTGATACCTGACCAGGATCAGGCTATTGAATGGTAGAGGTTAAGGTGTTGTCTGGTGATTGTTAATTGCTTGAAGAGTAGCATCGTATGAGAATATTTATATGGTGCTGCTCTTTTATGTTTGTTTTCTAAAGTAAAATAGCATTTGGATATAATATATGATGGATTAAACTTTAATCATGAATACCAAAATAAATAAGTGTATCGTTAATCAATATGCCGGGGGATTCTTCTTGTTTCTTATGGCTGTGTTGCTTTCTGCTTCCTGTAATGCGAAAAATAGTTGTAAGACAAACCAGAAATGGGGGAGGTTATCCTTGCCCGTGACTCGTTATACTGGAAAGGTCGGATGGCTTCACCCACGGGACACTACTGTCGTAACATTAAGGTGGCCTGGAAATAGAGCACGTAAGTATCAGATTGTCCTATCGGATGTTTTTAATGCGAAAACGGTTTCTCTGACACTCGGGAGCATCGTGGATCATGATGTTCATACCCTTTCTATCAGCGAGAGGGCCATGGTGAAAGCTCTTAAGACACTGGGCTTTACGGATTCAACAGGTTATGACCTTCTTTTCAAAGTCGTTGGAACGAATAAGAAGGATGTACTTTCGGGCCATATTTCATTAAAATCAGCGACAATGGTCTGTAATCCGGTGTATTCTTCTGCATGGCCTGATCCTTCCTGGATGCGTGACGGGAATGGTCGGTTCTATGTGGTTTCCGGATCGGGTATCCTTTCGACGGCTGATTTTAAAAAATGGACCTATCAAGGGCAGATGTTGTCCGCATCTCCATCCTGGCTTCCTGGCGGAGCTGTATGGGCAGGGGAATTGGATAACGTCAAGGGAAAGTATTATCTATACTATGCGGGGTCAAATAATGTAGGGGATGGCTGGAAAACGGGCATAGGCGTCGCTACGGCTGATCGGATCACGGGACCTTATAGGGACCATGATGAATTGGTCAATGCTCGTAAGGCAAATGTAATGAACAGTATTGATCCCTGCTTTTATAATGATGG
>DHOX01000083.1:2821-3274 GCA_002409785.1 Prevotella sp. UBA5379
AGTACTATTATTTGTTTGCATCAATAGGGGCGACCTCTCTGAATAATGGCAAAAGTACTTATGCAATGGTTGTGGTCCGTTCTAAAAATATTCTCGGACCTTATGTGGATAAAAAAGGCAGGAGTATCTTGAAGGGCACTAACTATGAAATCATTAATCAGGGTAACTCTCGCTTTTCCGGCCCTGGACACAATAGTGAGATCATAACGGATGATGATGGAAATGACTGGGTACTTTATCATGCCTATGATTTGAATCGTTCTTCTCCTGTCCGTGCTTTGATGCTCAGCCAGGTGAAGTGGGTAGACGGATGGCCTGTCATTCATAATGGTACTCCTCCGGCTATTACGGAAACGCCTTATTTTAAGACTGCACGTCCCGCACCGGTTATTAAATAGTCTGATCTTTTACTTTTAACGTAATGCGTGATGGGGCAATTCTGTATGGGGCATA
>DHOX01000083.1:3495-20829 GCA_002409785.1 Prevotella sp. UBA5379
TTCCATTTTTAAAGAATATTGATGATAAAAATATAGAGTGATATGAATAAAACATTAGTGTCCGGATTATTTCTCCTTTTCTCGGTGTGCGCCTTCGGGCAAGGAAAGGATTATACTGCTGGAAAAATAGCTGAGTATCGTGCTCATGCGATAATCTTGCCGCGTTTCGTCCCGCTGGAAGTAGGTGAGATCAGGCCTGAAGGATGGCTTCGTGACTGGGCTGAATATGCGGCCCATGGCGTTACGGGCCATCTGGATGAATATGAAGATGTCTTCCGTCTGGCTTGGAAAGGAGTTCCCATTAAGGCTCCCGGAGTTGGGCCGGAAGGTACGGGCTGGCCGTTGGAACAGTGTAGCTACTGGCTGGACGGAGCCGTAAAACTGGGATATATCCTGAATGATTCAGCATTAATCCACAAGACTTCAGCCCGGCTGGATCGTGTGGTTGATGGCGTTCTTAAGGGAGCGGACAATTTCATTTACTGGAAACCTGATGCGATCAGCAATGAGTTCAATGTCTGGGCTCATTCGCTGATGGGAAGGAGCCTGGTCTCCTACTATCAGGCTACTCATGATCCGAGGATACTGAAGGCTCTGGACAAGGTCTATTCCGGCTTTACTCTGAGACTGCCGGACAGCCGGCAGGCGGAGTCCTTGTCAGGCAGTATGGAACACATGCGCGCAAGCACTAACGTGGATGCCATGACGGAAACTTATGTGATGACGGGTGACCCTGCCATATTAAGGCACTTGAAAGAGTTTGGAACAATGCCGCCACTGTTAGAGTCTGAGAAAACATGGCTGGGATGCGACTGGAGACAGCCGGTAAAGGAAAACCAGTCGGTTCACGGCGTGACTTATTATGAAGCTGTAAAAGTTCCGGCGATAGCTTCGATGTGGTCAGGTGACCGGAACGGGATGGCAGCGGCTGAGCATATTCTTAAATGGGGAGAAAAACTGAACCTTCTGCCTTTCGGAGTCTGTTCTTCGGAGGAATACCTTGCCGGTATAGGACCGTTCAGGAATACGGAAACCTGTAATGTGCCGACATCAATGTGGAGCCTTTCCTGGCTGTTGCGTTTGAATGGTTCATCTGCCTGTGCAGACGAGATGGAAAAAGCTTTTTTTAATGCTGGTCCTGCTCCAGTGACCAGAGACTTCAAAATGCTGTGCTATTTCCAGTCTCCGAACCGTATGGATGCAGGCTGTCTGCCGGATAATCCGCCCATCGGCGGTCCTCCAGACATCGTCTTTACTCCTTATGGGGCGCCTACGCTGTGCTGTGCGGGGAATGTGAACAATACGATCCCGGACTATATTCAAAATATGTGCATGGAGTCCCTTGACGGGGGACTGGCATTCGTACTTTATGGTCCCTGCCGGATAGAGAAGGTAATAAAGGACAAACGCCTGAATATCCGTTGCCGTACGGAATATCCCTTTAATGACAGAATCTCAATCCGGGTAGGAAGTAGCGGAAAGGTGACGATGCCGTTCTACCTTCGTATTCCGGGATGGTGCACTGACTACTCGGTGAAGGTTAACGGAAAAAGAATAAGGGAGAAAAGCAAGGATGGATTCATCAAGGTCTTTCGTACATGGCAGGACGGTGATCGTATAGAACTGGTGTTCCCCATGATGGTGAAGGTAACGGCAGAGAGGGAGACTCCTTATCCCGATGTGAAATATTTCGCTACAACCAAGCCTGCTTCGGAGAGAAACGTGGAAAATCCGTTTGAATGTGTCACCTATGGTCCTCTGCTTTATGCGTTGCCGATCAGGGACATCAATGCGAATAAGAAGGATCCTGAAGCCAGGTATGATTATGCGCTGGATGTCGCTGCCGGAAGAGGAAAGAATGGTATTAAGATCGTAAAGACTAAGATGAAAGGTGGACCCTGGAAATGGGGACTCTATGAGGCTCCGGTGAAACTGCTGGTCAGGGCGAGAGCATTCAATTGGCGGCCGAGTGAAATGCAGCCCTTGCCGGAAGAGGCGGTGAAGGATGCGGGGAAGCCAGTGACAATAGAACTGGTTCCTTATGGATGTACCAAGTTCAGGGTAAGCATGTTCCCGGTAACGGAGGAAGCCTGGAAAAGTAAATGAAATGACCCTTGATTTACTGTGATTATGAAATCTCAATTTTATCCATGTAAGTGTAATCGATAATAGAGATCAGGTAAGAATATACATATCTTTTTGAAAATGAAAATCAGAAACAAATATTTTTCAAATAAAAACATAAAGGCTGCTTTCGTAGCAGTCCTTATGTTTTCTAATTTTCAGAGTGTTGCTCTGGCGCAGGATCCATGGAAAATAATGGCAGAGCATATAGACTCCACTCATTATTATGGCGTTACGGTGGCGAATGGAATGCTGGGACTTGTGTCATCCCCTCAGCCCTTGAAAACTTCATGCGTGGTTTTAGGGGGAAGCTATGATAAGTTCGGAAGGGGGGATGTGAGTAATTTCCTTCGTGGTTTCAATATATTGAATACGGAACTGGACATTGACGGAAACAAAATTTCATGCTCCAATATTCATAATTATACCCAGGAACTGGATATGAAGGATGCTGTTTTTATGGGGAAGTTTGATTTTGGGACTAAGGCTTCTGTAGCTTATTCCTTCTTTTCGTTGAGACAATTGCCTTATTGTGCCT
The DNA here is from genome assembly GCA_002409785.1 of Prevotella sp. UBA5379. Taxonomy (GTDB): domain Bacteria; phylum Bacteroidota; class Bacteroidia; order Bacteroidales; family Bacteroidaceae; genus Prevotella. Next base: position 6,158 of record DHOX01000083.1, read on the forward strand.
TGCTGACGGTGGACATCGTTCCTCATACAGATATTGTTCTTCATGCTGCTAACGTGCAAGACCTCCCTGAAGGATTCAAAAATGGAGAAAACACGTATAGTGACATTGCTATAGGCCATGCCAAAGTTCGTTTGCTATCGACGGAATCAGAGAGCCCGACAGGCAAATTGAAGATGTGTGCTTCGTCTAGTTTCCTGTTCCCGACGGATATATCTGTACCTCAGGTGCATTATACCAGAATTAAGGATGGCGGGAAAGTTGAATTTGATTGTACCTTGAAAAAGGATATGCATTATAGGTTTGCCATAGTCGGTTCTACGATGTCCTCGGCAGTATCTTCGGATCCTATCAATGAGGTGAAGCGTCTGGTGGTATATTGCCAGATGGAAGGTATAGACAAGTTGGTCGACAGGCATAAGGCCTGCTGGGCGGATTTGTGGAAAAGTGATATTCAAATAAAGGGTGATCCTCAGTCCCAGCAGGATGTGCATAGCATGATGTATCATCTGTATTCGTTTGTACGTGCAGGATCGGCACTGTCTGTTTCCCCGATGGGACTTTCTGGACTTGGCTATAATGGCCATGTTTTCTGGGATGCTGATTTGTGGATGTATCCTGCTTTGCTGTTGTTGCATCCGGAGCTGGCAAAATCAATGATAGAATATCGTTATGATCGTCTGAAAGCTGCGAAAGACTATGCCTTTGAACATGGCTATCAAGGTGCACAATATCCATGGGAGAGTTCTGATTCCGGTGGTGAAGATACCCCGGTATGGGCAATGAGCGGACCTTTTGAACATAGTATAACGGGATGTGTTGGCCTTGCAGCATGGCAATATTACTGTGTCACAAAGGACAGGAACTGGCTGGAGAAAAAAGGTTATCCTATCCTTAAGGAAACGGCTGATTTCTGGCTGAGTCGGGTGGAGCCTGATGCATCAGGGGCATGCCATATTCGTAATGTGGTTGCTTCAGACGAGTGGGCTGAGAATGTTGATGATGATGCGTTTACGAATGGCGTAGCAAAGGTAAACCTGTTGTGCGCGGCCAGGGCTGCGAAACTCTTGAAGGAACCTGTCAACCTGCAATGGGAACAGACAGCGGCTAAAATACCTTTCTATCATTTCAGTGATGGGGTGACAAAAGAGTTTCTTACTTATAAGGGGGAGAATATCAAGCAGGCCGATGTAAACCTTCTGCCTTATCCCTTGAAGTTAATTACAGAGGTATCACAAATCAGGAAGGATCTGGCTTACTATCAGGTCCGCGTTCCCGCTCAGGGTACTCCGGCAATGACACAGGCTATCTTCTCTTTGCTTTATTCCCGGTTGGGGGATGCAGGGAATGCATGGAAATATTTTCAGGATGCTTACCTCCCTAACTTGTTACCGCCGTTCCGGGTTATAGCAGAAACTAAAGGTGGCACGAATCCTTATTTCGCTACGGGGGCAGGTGGTGTGCTGCAAGCTGTGCTGATGGGATTCGGTGGCTTGGACATTGATTATGTGCATGGTGGAATAAGACAGGTAAGAAGTGTCCTGCCCGAAAACTGGAAAAGCCTGACTTTTACAGCTGTTGGTGCAAATCATTCGGCCTTCTCTAGAGAGAATCATTAAATGGTCTCTGTGAAGGGGGATAATCAGGAAGTAGATGCTCATGTTTTAGACTTATATATTTGGCAGTTTTGTAGATTATTCGTAACTTTAGACGCTAAAAAAGATTTGAATCTCTGAATCGGTCGACAGATGAGGCGGTTAGTTGCAGTTCTTAATCAGGTAGACTGGTTCATGGGATTTTTTCCTGCCTTTTGCTGCTTAAGAGATATTATGAAGCATCTGGGGGCAAGTAGGGACGATGTCGAATGCTTTTTTAGTGATTTGCCTTTTGTGTAAAATGTTCTATAAGTCGTTTTGAATATGAGATAATGAAAACCAGATTTTTAATTTCTTGCGTGTTTTTATTGATGACCAGTACTGGCCCGGTATGCCTGGCACAGATGGTAGATCACCCTGACTTGACACAAAGGAGCAGGAACTATGTGGATTCCAGGGCTCCTCTGCAGCCTGCCAGTTTTATAAAGTTGCCGGTAGGCTGCATTCATCCGGCGGGCTGGATAGGCAAGTATCTCAACCTTCAGCGGGCTGGGCTCACCGGACATCTGAATGAAATATCTGCATGGTTGTCAAAAGATCATAATGCCTGGCTTACTCCAGGGGGTGATCATGGCTGGGAAGAGGTGCCTTACTGGTTACGGGGATATGGTGACCTGGCTTATATCCTTCAGGATAAGAAAATGCTCAAAGAGACAAAATTCTGGATTGAGGCTGTGCTGAAAAGCCAGAAAGAGGATGGCTCTTTTGGTCCTGTCAATATCTCGGACGGGAAACCGGAGTTGTGGGCTCATTTTATCATGCTGGATGTCCTTCAGTCTTATTATGAATATTCGGGGGACAAACGTGTGATTCCGTTTATGACACGGTTTTTTAAATGGGAGCAATCAATACCTGATGCTCAGTTCTTGAAAAACTATTGGGAGAACAGCCGTGGAGGAGACAATATGAGGAGTGTCCTGTGGCTTTATAATATTACGGGGGATAAGTTCTTGCTGGATCTGGCCGGGAAAATCCATCGTAATACGGCTGACTGGTGCCAGGAATCGACACTGCCCAACTGGCATAATGTGAATATAGTACAGGGATTCAGGGAGCCTGCAACTTATTTTAGTATGACGGGTGATTCTGCTTATCTGAAGGATGCTTATCATGACCAGTTCCTGGTCAGACGGGTATTCGGACAGGTCCCCGGTGGCATGTTCGGAGCTGATGAGAATGCCCGGATGGGATATATTGACCCGAGACAGGGCGTGGAACTCTGTGGTATGGTGGAGCAGATGGCCTCTGACGAATATATGCTCAGGCTTACCGGTGATCCTTACTGGGCTGCAAATGGTGAAGATGTAGCCTTCAATACTTATCCGGCAGCAGTGATGCCTGATTTTAAGGCTTTGAGGTATATCACCTCCCCGAATATGATTGTCAGTGACTCCAGGAACCATCATCCGGGGATAGATAATAGTGGTCCGTTCCTGTCTATGAATCCTTTCAGCAGCCGTTGCTGCCAGCACAACCATTCCCAAGGGTGGCCTTATTATTCGGAGAACCTGGTCTATGCCACGCCGGACAACGGTGCTGCTATAGCATTCTATGGAGCTTGTACGGCAAGGATGAAGGTCGCTGGCGGGAAGAAAATAACAATAGCCGAGGAGACTCAATATCCTTTTGATGAGAATATCCGCATTACTCTGAAAATGAAAGGGAAGGTGGAATTTCCTTTTTATCTGAGGATCCCCCGCTGGACGGATCATCCAGTGGTTTCTGTTAATGGGGAGGCTGAGGCTGTCTCTGTAGGCAAGAACTATCTCCGGGTGTGCAGAACGTGGAAGAACGGTGATACGATTATGCTCCGTTTCCCGATGTCTGTCAGGATAAGAACCTGGCAGACGAACGAAAACAGTGTCAGTGTCAATTATGGGCCGATCACGTTTTCTCTGAAAATCAAGGAGCGGTATGTCCGGCATAACAGTGAGGAGCATGCAATCAGTGACAGCCGGTGGCAGAAGGGAGTGGATGCTTCTCAATGGCCGGCGTATGACATTTATGCAGATAGCCCGTGGAACTATGCATTGGATTTGAATGAGAATCACCAACTCGTGGATATGAAGGTCATCAGAAAGCCTTTGGCGGATGGCCTGCTGCCTTTTACCCAGGAGAACGCGCCGATAGAGATCCAGACGAAAGGCTGCCGCATTCCTTCCTGGAAGGCTGCTCCTGATGGTCTGTGCGGAGTGCTGCCACGGGAGAATGCTCCGAGGTTGCAGCCAGAGACCATTACACTGATTCCCATGGGAGCAGCAAGACTGAGGATTTCTGCGTTCCCAAGATAAGATGACGGAGAGGAGAACTGTTCTGAGGGGTTAAGGCTGTTCCTGTTCTATCTTGAATTTTGCTACGAGGGGTAAATGATCGGAATAACCGGGACGATAGGCGGGACCCATATAGGTCCTGAACGGTTTTACCCCTCCGTATTTTTCATCCGGCTCTAAGATGAATTTCAGATCACCGATAAAGCAATCGATCAGGGGACTTGCTGCTTTTTGAGAACACAAGATGTGATCCAGACTTCCCCATTCTCCCCGGAAGCGATAGGTGCCCTTGGCTCCGTTTTTCCCCTTCGCTTCTCTGGAGATGTCTGTTAGCCCGAGTGAATAAAGTTTCTTGAGGGCCGGAGAATCCTGATAGTCGTTGAAGTCTCCGGCAATGATAATTCTTGCCTCCGGTGTCTGGCATCGTAGGGAGTCAATGGCTTCAGCAAGTTTCCTTTCTACCAGCAGGCGGTGAGGACGGGAGGCTCGTTCCCCACCCATCCGACTGGGTGCGTGAACTCCAAAGATGTGCAGGGTGTCGCCATTACTGAGCCTGCCGCTGACATAGAGAATGTCCCTCGTAGGACGCATGCCCGGCAAGGTATGGACTCTGAAACTGAAGTGCCGTATGGGGAGGAAAGCGTAGGGATTATACAGAAGGGCAACATCAATTCCGCGTTCATCTGGGGAACGGGTGATGAAATATTCATATTTGGCATGTCTGAGAAGGGAACGTCTGGTGAGATCGCGCATGACACTGTCGTTTTCTACCTCACAGAGGATGACAAAGTCGGGCAGATGCCATTGATGGGCAGAATCTTTTCCTAATGCGATGATTTCCTGACCGATATGATCCAGTTTGCGCCAATATCGTGTGCGTGTCCAGTGGTGATTACTGCCGGGGAGAAATTCGTAATCGTTTTTCAGACTATCATGCTGTGTGTCGAATAAATTCTCACAGTTCAATTCTGCAAAAGTGAGAAAACTTATTAAGAGTAATTCTATCATCTCTGTTTTCCGTTTTTATAGTATTTGTGCTTCAAAGATAGAAAAAAGAAAGAAAAATAACGAATAATTATGCTGTTTTGATAGAAAAATCAGTAACTTTGCAGCATTGTAGCCTGAATTCCTATGTTTTTTCGTCATAGAGAGGTTGAAAAATGGTTATGCTTTTAGTAAGAACCGAAGAGAAATAACGTTGATAATATAAGAGATATTGCTGCTCATGTCTTTAAAGAATAAGTTCAAGAGAAATTGATATGAGGCCAGAATAGAAGAAGTGAGTTGATTTGCCATAAATAATTTGAATAGAATATGATGAATATGAAAAAGACTGTTTCACTCATGATAATGGTCATGACTTTTATAGTGGCTCATGCCCAGATGGTTAATCCTGTCAAGTTTGCTACCCAGGTGAAGATGGATGGAACTGCGAATGCAGAGATTATCTTTACGGGGCGAATAGATGCTGGCTGGCATGTCTATTCTACGGATCTGGGAAATAATGGCCCCATCTCTGCCACCTTCCATGTAAATAGCATGAGTGGGGTGAAACCAGTGGGGAAGTTGATGCCACGTGGACGGGAAATCTCCAAGATGGATCCGCTTTTCGGTATGAAACTCCGTTATTTTGAGGGGAGTGTAACTTTCGTCCAGAAAATAAAATTTACATCGCCGAATTATAAGATAGACGCATATCTTGAATATGGTGCTTGCAATGATCAGAATTGCCTGCCTCCTACTCAGATTGAGGTGAAGAAGGCGGGGAAGTCTCCTTCCTTTCAGGCTGGAACAGTTGCGGCAGTCAGCAGTACGACGGCCGGGACAGTGGATTCCCCCTCTGCACTCCAACAGGGGATGAAGGTTGATTCCACAGTCCTTCCGGCAGTAGACACTGCCAAGACTCAGACGGGACCTGCCACTGTCGTCCAGACGACTCCTCAGGAGGAACAGTCCTGGTGGCAGCCGGTGATAAGGCAACTGCAGTCCTTTGGCGGCAATGATAATGTGGCCAGTCATTCTCTGTTCTATATCTTCTGGATGGGATTCATCGGTGGCTTGCTGGCTCTGCTGATGCCTTGTATCTGGCCGATTATTCCGATGACGATCAGTTTCTTCCTCAAGCGGGGTGGTGACAAGAAGGGAGGAATCAGGGATGCCGCACTCTATGGCTTGTCCATCATCGTGATATTCCTGACTCTGGGAATCGTCATTACGGCAATTTTCGGGCCGAGCACGTTGAACTCGCTGGCTACGAATGCGGTCTTCAACATTATCCTGTTCCTCTTATTGGTTCTTTTCGCCTTTTCGTTCTTCGGATGGTTTGAGATCAAACTCCCCGACAGTTGGGGGAATGCAGTGGATTCTAAGGCTGCAAAGACGACAGGTGTGCTTTCCATTTTCCTGATGGCTTTTGCCCTCGTGCTGATCTCCTTTTCCTGTACGGCACCGATCATCGGACTGCTCCTCGTCCAGACGGTGACCTCAGGCAACTGGGCCGGCCCGGCTATTGGGATGTTCGGGTTCTCTCTGGCTCTGGCCATCCCTTTCACTCTTTTCGCCATGTTCCCTTCCTGGCTGAAATCTGCTCCGAAGTCTGGTTCTTGGATGAACAATATTAAGGTGGTCTTGGGATTTATCGAACTGGCTTTTTCTCTGAAGTTCCTGTCGGTGGCGGATCTGGCGTATGGATGGCATATCCTCAGCCGGGAGACCTTTCTCGCCTTGTGGATCGTTATCTTTGGCGCTATGGGCATGTATCTCATCGGCAAACTCCGGTTCCGGTCGGATGTCCTGTATGATGCTGAGGGGAAGCCGATGCCTGCCAGACCAATGCCGGTGGCTTCCGTGATGCTGGGCCTTTGCTCTCTTGCCTTTGCCCTTTATATGGTTCCCGGACTCTGGGGGGCTCCTTGCAAGGCGGTCAGTGCTTTCGCGCCTCCGATGAATACGCAGGACTTCAACTTGAATAACAAGGTGGTGAAAGCACAGTATACGGACTATGAACAGGGGATGGCAGCAGCCAAGGCTCAAGGCAAACCGGCATTGATCGACTTTACCGGTTTCGGCTGTGTCAACTGCCGGAAGATGGAGGCTGCGGTGTGGACGGATCCTACGGTAGCTGATAAACTGACTAAGGATTATGTGCTGATCTCTCTCTTCGTGGACGATAAGACACCGCTGCCTAAACCGATGGTGGTGACTGACCATGGGCGTACACGCACGTTACGCACAATAGGTGATAAGTGGAGCTATCTCCAGGCTCATAAGTTCGGTTCTAATACCCAGCCATTCTATGTGCCGGTCGATAATCTGGGTAGGCCGCTTAACAGGTCTTTCAGCTATAAAGAGGATGTCAGTGCTTATCTTGACTTCTTGAATAAGGGACTGGCTGATTATGGTAAGGAGGCTAGATGATGGCGGTATTGGGTAAGGAGGTCAGGGACCAGATCCGGAAAGTGATCCGGCAGCAGGTCGTCCCTGCAGTCGGTTGTACGGAACCTATGGCGGTAGCCCTTTGTACGGCCCGTGCCAAGGAAAATCTGGGGTGTATACCGGACAAGATCACGGTCCTGCTCAGTAAGAATATCCTGAAAAATGCTATGGGAGTCGGCATTCCTGGTACGGGAATGGTCGGACTGCCGATAGCCATCGCTCTCGGCGCACTGATAGGAAAGTCTGAATATCAGTTGGAGGTGATTAAGGACTTGACTCCGGAGACACTCCGGAAGGGAAAGGATTATCTGAAGATGGATCCGATTAGTATTCAGTTGAAGGAGGGAGAGGTGGACAAACTTTATGTAGAGGTGATCTGCCAGTCGGGTAAGGATCGTTCCGTCACAATCATTGCCGGCAGTCATACGCATTTTGTCTATGAGGGAATAAATGGCAGGGTGTTGTATGACAAGCGTAATCTTACGGGTGGGGAGAGCGAAGCAGAGGGCATCCGACTCAATCTGAGGATGGTGTATGATTATGCGATGTTCTCCCCATTAGACGAACTTGAGTTTATCCGGAAAACCAGGGACTATAATATGCGTGCGGCGGCGGAATCCTTGAAGGGCAACTATGGACATTGCCTGGGTAAGACGATGGACCGACCGCTCAGCCATGGCATCTTCGGAAATTCGATCTTTTCTCATATCATCTCCAAGACTGCTTCTGCTTGTGATGCCCGTATGGGTGGGGCTATGATCCCGGTCATGAGCAACTCCGGCTCCGGTAACCAGGGGATATGTGCCACTAATCCTGTTGTGGTATATGCCGTGGAGAATGAGAATACGGATGAGGAATTGATCCGTGCGTTGACGCTCAGTCATCTGACGGCGATCTATATCAAACAGAGTCTGGGGACACTGTCTGCCTTGTGTGGCTGTGTTGTCGCCAGCATCGGCAGCAGTTGTGGTATCACCTATCTGATGGGAGGGGATTATACCCATATCTGCCATTCGGTGAAAAATATGATTGCTACCCTTACCGGGATGATCTGTGACGGGGCCAAGCCGAGTTGTTCGTTGAAGATATGTTCGGGTGTCAGCATGGCCTTGTGGTCTGCCATGCTTTCCATGGAGGGGCAATATGTTACCGCTGCGGAGGGTATCATTGATGATGACGTGGATCAGAGCATCCGTAACCTGACCAGTATCGGAAAGGATGCGATGTGTACGACTGATGATAAAGTGCTGGAGATTATGACTCATAAGGGGCATTGCCGGAATTGAGAGGACCGGTATCGGAAGGGCTCTTCTCCCTGTCATCGGATAACTTTCCTGTAGGGGATCAATCCTGATGATGGGCAAGTGGTCTCCCGATCCTTAGTCTTTTCAATTCCTGCCTGAATTCAAGGTTAACTGGATTGTGGTTGTCTTTGATGTTCAGAGGCGGGTTCAGATAAGAGATCAACTGGCCCTGTAGCATTTCGTAGTTATCTGCATGGTCATAGTAAAGGATGATCAGGTTCTCCTGCATCCATTCTGTTAACCTTCTCTCATCATCCTTACAGAATTTCTTATAACCATCATCTGGTTTGTTCTTGTCACGGGGGATAAGGTTGAAATGGAATAATCGCCCCAGCGATTTCCTTAATGTGGATTTCCCTGAGTTGTTCCCGAAATGCCGGGCATAGATACGCTTGCGGAGGCGTGCTTTCGTGCTGATGCCTGTATAAAGGACGCGGAAAGGCTCGCCGTTGACTTCGATCTTACTGTAAACCGGAATCTTTGAGGTTGGGGGAAGTGTGCTACCGCTCCGCAGCAGGAAGATATAGCTGCCTGGTTGATTAGGAATATCCCAACTGAAATCCTTCTGCGGGTCATAGAGTTTGAACAGGACGAGTTTCTCTTTGAGTTTGTCGATTTGAGAATCCGACAGTTCCATTTCCTGTCCCTGGCTCTTCACCTCGCGTCGGGTGTTTTTTGTCTTTTTTGCCGACAGGCGATAACCTCCCTTTTTGTTATTATAACTGATCTGTACAGGCAGAATGCTGAGGATTTCCTTGATGTCACGCTGCAGGGTCCTTTCCGAAATGGGAGTGCTGATATGATCATTCACAAAATTAAGGAGCATCTGCCCGGGGACGGCTGATGCCTTCTCCTGGATAGTTGATACATACAGTTTATAGAAAATCAGTAACAACCTTTTAGACAGATCTTTTTGACTGGCCATTTGCTCTTCCTTTACTTCTTAATGTCCCTGCAAATATAAGAAAAAAATGTCAGAAATGCTTTAGAAAGAAGGATTATCAAATGCCTTTGTCAGAAAAGTTTAAGGATTGTTTTGCTGGTAATGATGGGTGATTACCGCAAGCCGGTCACTAAGACTTTTTAAATGCTTAATCTCGTTTTCCAGTTCTTCCTTTTGCTCCGGATTGATCTGTATTGACATTCCTGGATCAAAGTCGAAGATTTCTGCTCTGTAGTTCTTGTCTTTTGACGTGATGACGAGAGATACCCTGGGATTCTGGCTGCCATAGTTGCTGATATTGAGAATATATGAAGTGATGGTGTTACCACTGGCAAACTTAGCCACATAGTTGTTTCTCGACTGGACATATTCTATAGCATTATCACTGCTTTCCTTGAAAGCGCGGATGAGTTTCTCTGCATAGTTCCCGTTCTTGCTGACAAAGTTATAGCAACGGGTCTTGCTAATGAACTTTTTGGTTGTGGGGTTACGCTTTATGATAACCGTGCCGTCAACTCCTTTGCTTTCAATCTCTGAAACTACTTTCTCAATGCTGGATTGGGCCATGAGTGGCATCACAAGTAAAAGACTGAAAATCATCATTAGTATTCGTTTCATATTTTGATCCTCCTGTTTTGTTTAGATGACGGGGAGCTCATCCTCGTCGGTTTTTCCCGTGATTTGCTGGTGGACTTCCTGTTTCAGTACCTTAACCTGATGTTCCGTAGCCTGGAGTTGAGGCAGGATTTTCCGGAGATCAGTGATTTTCTGTCCGTCATGAAGAATGTAGCTGCCTTCGTAACATTCATAGACCTTTTGCTGCTCGATATGTTTCTGGATACCGAATCCCACACCGGCTAATAGCAAGATCGAGGCTGCGATGGACAGGGCGGTCACCATCCTGTGCCTTGCCCTCGACTGCCGTGGGAGATCACCTTGCATCTTTCCTGCATACCAGGCGAACATCTTCTTGTATTTTCTGAGATCCTTTGGCACCTCATCAGAAGCGAAGAAGGTATAGAGTGCCTTTTCTTCTTCATTGGATGTCCTTCCGTCGAGAAACTTTTCCAGCCATTGTCTGGCCTGGTCTTGATGGATCGTTGTCATTTTCCTTTTTCCTTTCCATTATTCCGGGATATGCCAGATTTTTGATCTGGTACAGTTTACCTTCCGGATGTATTTCATTTGTATCTTGAATAAAAGGGCAGTCAGAGAGGGACTGCCCCTGGTGACCGCTGTTCATTAGATAGACACTTCAAGTATGTGTTTTGTGACATCGGAAAGGAAGTTTTTTATATATAACGAATCGTGTGGGGTGATTGAACTCCAGTTTACTATGATTGCAAAGGTAAAAAACCAATCCGAGTTTTTAAAACTTACCCATAGAATTCGTTGCATATCATTATTAAATTCATGGGAAATTGATTAAAATAAATAAAATAAGGTAGTAAAATTTTGAATCTATAAATTTTTTCTATATTTTTGTGATATGCAAGATTGTATTGCGTCTGGGATAAATATCCTGGGCTTTAATGGTGGTTTAAAAGAAAATATAAGGGAATATAATTAAGCCCCCGTATTCTTAAAAAGTAAAATCCAAATCTGAGGGTCATAGGAACTAAAGCTAAAATATTATGAAAATGGATCAAAAAGGTCTGAAATTTATTTCTCTCAATGGAGAAGTGTTAGAAAAAGTACGTGGTGGATATACTAATGAGGAGTCATCTAGTGCTAGTGATCATGCTTGTGGACGTGGGGGCTGTGGGGCTTCGTCTGGCCTTCTAATCAGCGAAATGTAACTTTCTTAAATTAGATAATCGTTGAGTCTTCCTATTTGCTTGATAGGGAGACTTAATTTTGTTTACTAATATTCTTAAGTGAACTTATGGTTGTAGATAATAAAGATCCTATAAATTATAAAAAGTTTATATTTGAAAACTCTATATATATTTTTGATCCTTCAGATTTAGAAGTGATCAAGGTGTTTGATAATACAAATATTGATGAGTTATGTAGAAATATTATAAAAAATAAAAGGTCTAAAAATGAGAGCAGCAAAAGAAATATTGTGAAAGAAAATACAAATTCTTATAAGAAAAATAATATTGATGTTGTTAGCTTAGATTTGGCTCATGGATGCACATTGAAGTGTACGTATTGTTATCTTACAGCAGGAAACCTTCCTAAACGAAAATTGACCAAAGAAAAGTTTTTGGAAATATTAGATTTTCTGTCAGATAATAAAAATCATAAGATAACTTTCTATTTTGCTGGAGAGAGTGAACCCACTATAAATTTTGAACTTCTGAAGCAGATACCAACTCTCTGTAGAGAACATGGATTTAAGGAATGCACATTTGAGATAACAACTAATGGAACATTATTAACGCAAGAAATCATTGATTTTTTTGAAAAGGAGAATTTTGCAGTCTCTGTCAGTTTAGATGGAGATAAACTAAATGATCAAAATCGTGTATTTCCAAATGGGAGACCTAGTTTTGATCTTGTTTTTGATAAGATTATGCAGATTAAACAATCAAAGATACGTTTTGCTTGTAAATCTGTGGTTGCACCAGACAATCAAAATCTTTTGAGAATGTCTAAATTTTTTGATGACAATAAAATCCCGTTTTATATTGGTTTTGCAACAAGATCATTTAATGGTGAGTATATTCCTAAAATCGAAGATGTAAAGATACTTGAAAAACAACTAGATATTTTGTGCGATTACTATAAAAAAAGAATTTCAGCTAATCAGTGCGTATATTCTCTAAAGATAGTAAAGGATTTGCAACGGATTCATTATAGAATAACTACAGTTGAGGGATGTAATGCTGCTAAGAACTCCTTTTTTATTGATATGAATGGTGATATTTATTCATGTTCCAGCCTTAATAGTAGGAAAGACCTTTCTGTAGGCAATATAAAAACGGGTATTGATTATGAGAAGATTAAGGCATTTAGTTATTACCCGAAGAAGGTTAATGAGTATTCTTTATGTAAGTCTTGCTGGATGCGATATTTGTGTTCTGGTTCTTGCATCGCAGAGAAGTGGCTTGAGTCTGGAGATACGAATGTACCATCCAAGTATTTGTGTGCTGTCAATAATGTATATTGGACAGCTATAATCAAGTTGTATATTAGTATTTATCCTTATATTGACGGAAATATAAATTTTAAGAGAACTCCGTTTGTAGGAGGTGATTCTATTTATGAAACTTAAACTAATTATTTTCTTATCATCGCTGCTGTTTCCTATATTACTTGGAGCTCAGAATGTCGTGGTAAGAGGGCAAGTCTATTATGTTGATAGTTCCCAACCTCTTCCATTTGCCACCATCAAGGTTTCCAATACTAATACTGAAGTTCTATCTGATGATAGGGGGAAATATACAGTCAATGCAAGTGAAAATGATACTTTGGTTTGCAGCTATGTTGGTTGTATATCCAAACAGGTTGTAGTTAATGGTCAGAGTATTGTTAATATTGTACTTGCTCCGGATACCTTACAGTTGAAAGATATAGTGGTTACAGGAAAACGAAGACCTGTACAAATGTCAACTGACGGCCTTGTCGTTGATGTCAGTGATATGCGTACGGAAGGTAAGTTGTTGACGGAAATGCTTAACCAGATGCCGACAATAAAAGTTAATGATCAGTCTATCAATATGTCTGGTAAGAGTTCTGTAATGGTGTATATCAACCATCGGCAGGTATACCTGCAAGGACAGGACCTCATCGCTTATTTAAATTCTTTATCTCCAGATATCATTAAGAAGGTAGAGATTATTTCAACTCCTCCAGTCCAATATGAAGCTGAAGGAAATATTGGTGTTGTTGACATTGAGACCTCAAGGAATGTTAATCCGGGTTGGCAAGGTACTGTACAGACTTTGTATCGCCAGGCTCATTATTCATCCGCTGGCAGTTCTGCACATTTTAGTTATAGAGGAAAGAAGTTCAGTTTAGACGGTATTTTTTTAGGGAGTATGGCCAAAGAATATACCAAGAGTAACTATAAAAATTACTTTCCAGATGAAACGGTTTCAACCAATTATCCTAGAAGAGACAAGGAGAAAATATTACGATCACTATTGACCTTCGTCTATGATATCAATAAGAAGAATCAGCTCTCGGTTATGTTTCAAATTCCATTATATAATCGGACAAAGACAATTGATCTGGATAATACGACAAAATATAACCATATTTCTAACTTCTCGCTTGATTCTGTGATGACGTCGAAGGGCGATGAACTAAACAAAAAATATCTTTTCAGTTCAGGAGCTTTCTACAAACATACATTTAATGATAACTCTGGCCTTACTATGACTGTAGGTTATATCAACAATTATGTGAACAATAACCGGTCATGGCTGTCAAGTGTAGAATCAAAAGGATTACGTTATGCTGATGAAAATTATATCAGTCAAGGCCGTCAGAAATACAACATTTACACTGCAAAAACAGACTATAGTATCAAAATTAAGGATTGGAAACTTGATGGAGGCGGTAAAGTGGCCTACACTCATTCATCATCAAACAACAGACTCTCGATGCTGAACGGTAATGGTCTTATCGATAATTTATTGGCATCTGATCACTTCGATTATGATGAGTTGATAGATGCCTTGTATGCCAATATATCTAAGACGTTTGATCATGTTTCGGTGAAGTTCGGGTTACGTGCAGAGTATACTCATAGTAAAGGCTATTCATATAGTCTGGAAGAAACTGACAAAAATCATTATTTCAGGCTCTTCCCTGTAGTTGGACTGATGTATACGATCAGCAACAAAAATATCTTTGGTCTAAGTTATGCTGGCAGGGTAGAGCGTCCTCAGTATCAAATGCTTAATCCGTTCCGTTGGTATATTAGCAAGTATGATTATTCAGTAGGTGATCCCTTCTTGAAGCCTGCTTATATCAACAATCTGGAATTAACTTACCTTCATGATAATGCCTTTTACTGTAAACTATATTATTCTCATACAAGTAATGAGGTAGGCAGAATGGTTTTTCTGGATACGCTGAATATTCAAAATCAAATAGAAAAAGCTGGCAACTA
>DHOX01000029.1:0-2239 GCA_002409785.1 Prevotella sp. UBA5379
AACACCAGGAATATCACCGACACCACTATATCAAACACACGCTTGAAAAGTTTATTACCCGGACGGTTCAGCGGAATCTCACTGATATACAGCACAGGCACATCACCATAGAGCGCCATATTCATCTTCCGTTTCAGATAATTACGCACGTTAGGCACGCTGTAGAACAGTGTCACATGGCGCGTACAGCATTCCATTAACTGCCGGATCTCATCCGCCCTCTCCGAGGACAGGCTGCAGTACACGGCAGAGATACTGCCGGAATAATCATCCATCCATGAATTCACCTCTGATACTCTTCCGAGATAAGGAATCCCTTCCAGGAAGTCATCCTTCGGAGCATCGGCAAAATAACCCTTCAGGCGATAGCCATATGACACATCATCCCGCATCGCCGCATACAGGTCCTCGAGGCTAGGGCCCTGGCCCACGAACAGCACCTCATGCCACAGTCCTTTCCATTTATAGTAGTGCAACAGCAACCTGCGGTCCAACAGATGGCCTGTACAGAGCAGAATGAAAAACAAACCATAATATACCAACCAGTATCGCCATTTCAGAAGGACTACACAGTGAAGAAAGAACAGAAAGCACAGAGACATGATCAGGAAAAAGGTCCAAATCCTGATCACCCTGCCGATCACGAACAGCCTTGTAGACTGGCGCAAGTGGAAAACAGGTGGAAAGAAATGAATGCTGATCAGATAAGCAAAACAGACCGCCAGCCAGAAACTCTTGATCCTTGCAAACGGAGAGCTGACGGCCTCCATAAAAAACCATGTATAAACATTCAGGAGCAACAGGTCCAACACCATTACTAAGCCTCTTAGCAGACTACCGTTCCGGTTGCTCATTTCATTTATCTGAGATGACATCAATTATAAAAATCAAAAAGTGTTTGTATTTTGTGCATGATATGATATATTACTCAAGTTTCGGAAGTAAAAACATCAATATTCTACCAGACTGCGATTTTTTCATAGAAGTTTACGAACCATTGACGTATTCTCTGTCAGAGAGAATAACTTTTGCCACTTTCTTAAATGGGTTCAAAATATATAGCTTTACATGGCAAAGCAAACAGAAACAAGCCATAATATGTCATTTTTATTAAGCCAATTATCCTACATTCTTGAGTAATAATCCATAATCCGAACATTTAGTTACGGATATAAATTCTGGTTTATCTATGAAATAAGCATATATGACAAAGAGAATAATCGCCAAGGCTATAATTGTAAATAACAATAAAAGCCGTTTTTGGATCTTCTCTTTTTTATGCAAAAACTCCAGAAGGTCATCGGGTTCAGAAATTTTATTTTTGGGTATCAGTTTCATTTAGCATGACATTATAATTCTAACCATTCAGACTGACGAAACAGAGTTTTATTTCATCAGGTCCGTTGTTTCCTTGAAACAGACAAGTCTCAATTAAGGTAAAATTGAAAAAGCGTGGGAACTATTGTCGCTACCACACTGAGGCTCTGGACAGCCTATATCGAGTAACAGACAATAGCCCACGCCAGAAGATATATCATTCCCTCACAGGGTTTAATAATCTTGACGTGAGCGGTCTATCCATTATCCTCGATATGTGTGAAATTGTCCAGATTTCAGTATCGGATAACAAGCAAACGCTCTTTTTTATGTTATGAGCCCTTGATAACACACTATTTCTACAAACAGCATTGGAACTCCATTGCAAAGATAATTAAAAATTCTTATCTTACATCCTTTTTTATTTAATTTTTTGAAAAGCAACTGCTACGTTTCACCCAAACATACATCATAATATTAACCCGTTGACGGAATTAATTTAGCGCGTATTTGATTCTACCGATGAACTTGACATTATGAAATTTATGAGTCCACTTTAAAAAGTGGAGGAATTGATAATTATGGCAGATACCAACCGGCAGAAAACAAATTTCCATCGGCAAAGGAGGGAAAAGGATGTTGTCTTTCAAGGCATATTTAGGACAGATATAATACGCTTTACAGTTTGATCTCGATTACATTGGTGAAATTCTTACCGATCTCTTATAAAGAATTATCTCGCTCAATTATGCCCCACTCTTTCGACGATCTCCTTTGGTAATGAAGGCATTGCCCCTTCTTGCGTACATACATACGCGCTGGTATCAACAGCCAGTTTATGAGCCTCAGCAACAGACATGCCATGAAGTATGGCAGCAGCAAAACTACCGGTAAAAGAATCTCCTGCTCCTACCGTATCCGC
>DHOX01000029.1:2504-6716 GCA_002409785.1 Prevotella sp. UBA5379
GTATTTTCCATATCCAATCCTGAATAGCCAAAAATACGTCCAAGAGTAATCAGTTCTTCATCGTTAATCTTCAATATATTACATATCCTTAATGAATCTTTGAGAATCTCTTTTGAATAGAAATTCTGGCGCAGGTTAATATCGAATATCTTCAGACTGTCTTTCGGCATAGCATTCAGAAACTTTCTGATGGTTTGCCGGGAAATATCATTACGCTGAGCCAGCGAGCCAAAACATACAGCACGGCATTGTCTGGCTACATCTTTTATTTCACCGGTAAATGGGATATTATCCCACGCCACATCCGTTTTAATATCGTATGACGGCACACCCTGTTTATCCAGTGTTACCTGTACTGTTCCTGTAGGAAAATCCACACGAGGCATCATATAGCGAAGTCCCTTCTTATCAAATTCCGCCAGTGTCTCATCACCTAACGGATCATTTCCTACAGCACTGACAGCTAATGCATCAAAACCAAACTGAGAGACATGGAATGCAAAATTTGCAGGAGCTCCACCTAACTTCTTACCCTCGGGGAAAACATCCCACAAAGCTTCTCCAATACCAACTACCATTTTATTCATATCTAATTTAATATTTTACGTTCTTGATATAAGTAATCAAATAAACCACACCTACTGCCATTACGGCGACTGCTCCGGCCTGCCCTACAGCATCACTGGCAAACCCCATAATAAGAGGGAAGACCGTTCCACCAAAAAGTCCCATGATCATAAGTCCGCTAATCTCATTTTTCTTGTCCGGGACAGAAAGGAGAGCCTGGGTATAAACCATCGAGAAGACATTCGAATTACCATATCCGACTAAGGCAATAGCTGAATAAAGTACGACTCTGGATGTACCGGCAAACATACCAACCATCGATAAGGCTATCATTGTAACACTGATGATAAAAAATACCCTGTGATTCATCACACGAAGGAAAAAAGAGCCGGTGAGACATCCTATGGTACGAAAAATGAAATATAAAGACGTGGCAAAAGCAGCATCATTTAAAGTCATACCCAATCGCTCCATAAGCAACTTTGGTGCTGTGGTGTTCGTACCTACATCGATACCCACATGACACATAATGCCAATAAATGATAATAAGACGATCGGCTTACCCAAAAGTTTAAAGCAAGCCTTAAACTGATGCCCTACTGACATATATTCACCATGGTTCTTTACCTCCCTTTTTATCGGAGTCACAGCCAGCAACACAGTGGCAAGCACACCAATGATGAAATATATAAGAAAAAGCACCCTCCATCCGAAACCTAAATTCGGAATAATTGACGTTGCTCCCCACATCGCCAGATATGGAGCAAAAAAGGAAGCAATGGCTTTAATAAACTGCCCGAAAGTAAGTGTTGAAGCCAGATCGTCACCTGCAATAACAGATGATACCAGAGGATTAAGTGATGTCTGCATGAGAGCATTGCCAATACCTAACAGAGAAAAAGACACCAACATAACAACAAAGCCATTATTGAAGAGTGGCAAAAGCAATGATAATATTGTGACATAAAGAGATAATAATACTGTTTTCTTCCTTCCAATTTTATTCATCAACACCCCTGTAGGAACTGAGAATATCAAGAACCAAAAGAATACCAGAGAAGGAAAGATATTGGCTACCTTATCTGTCAGGTTCAGATCTTCTTTTACATAATTGGATGCTATGCCGACAAGGTCAACGAAACCCATTGCAAAAAAGCATAACATCACGGGAACAAAGGCTGTTTTTTTATATTTATTCATAATTAAGAATCAGATATTTTATTTATTCAATGGATAGATCGTAATTTTGGCCTTCCCCTTTACATTAAGTTTATTGTAAGGAACGGTCGGAAACACCAGATTGGTCATAGACATTTTCCCATCAGCATCAAAAACTTCTATGCTGGAATGGTCAATAAAAACACGAAGCCGGTTGATTTTACCATTTACCGGTGCCGTTGTCTTCACTGGAAAGAGTTCACTGAATGAAGTATCACCACTTTTCCGACGGTCCATAGAGAACGCTTTCGCTTTGGCATCATAAGCAAGTTGTACATATTCTCCTTTATTATTGCTTAAAGTAAAAGTACAACTTCCCCTCAGTGTAGCCAAAATCTCACAACTCGAGGAAGGTCTGCTTATCGCTTTTCCACGGATACTCAGCAACTCTTTCGAGGGTGTAACACTTGCATAAGTCTCTCCAGCATATTCATAGAGTCCCAGATCACAAGGAATGGTATTTGCTGATCGATACTGCTTCGTCGGAACCTGATTCCCATACTGCCAATTACTCATCCATGCCATAGCTACATGGCGTCCATCGGGAGCATTGCTAAAGGTTACAGTAGCATAATGATCCTTGCCGTAATCCAGCCATTTAGTTACTTCAGGTTTAGACTCACAAGTAAACCTACGACCATCAAACTGTCCAACAAAATACTGTGTAGCAGAACCTCCAGAAGGACCTCCCGGATTAATATTGCAAATAAGCATCCATTTCTGTTTGTTGGTACCACGTACAGGCAATTCCATCAAATCAGGGCATTCCCATACCCCTTCATGACTACCATAACCTTGTCCGAAACTGCTCTCATACCTCCAGTCTCTTAAGTTTCTTGAAGAGTAAATACGCATTTCCTGTCCGGCTGCAAGGATCATATTCCATATACCAGCTTCCTGATTCCAGAAAACATGAGGATCACGGAAATCCGGTATATCAGAAGTGACAATAGGATTACCTGGATATTTCGTGAATGTACGGCCATCATCAGTACTATAAGCCATACTCTGAGTCTGATTCTCACCATTAGAAGTATAGAACGCAATGACAGCACCTTTGCCAAACCCAGCCGTATTAGTCGAATCTACGACACACGAACCGCTAAAGACCGTACCCAGTCCATCCGGCTCAATGGCTTCAGGCAGTTGTGTCCAATGTATCAGGTCTGTACTTACAGAATGTCCCCAATTCATATTTTCCCATTGAGATCCATAGGGATTATGCTGAAAGAAGAGATGCCACTCCCCATCTTTATAAAACATACCGTTGGGGTCATTCATCCATCCCCATAAAGGTGTATGGTGATAAGAAGGTCGATATTTCTCACGATTGACAGTATCAAGAGCATCAGCATACTTCAATGCATTCCAACAGACAAATCCGCTCAAAGTTCCTTCGTTGCGAATATTACCCGTATTATGGACATCAAGAATCACATTCTTACCCTGATAGCAAGAAAGATCAAACGGCACATAGTAGTCAATATTATCTACTGCCAGACGAACATGAATATTCTGTATCAGTTCGTCATTAGCCAGGACACGGATATTGCTCATATCTGCTTTTTCCTCTACCGGCAGTAAAATATACTTCTCACTTTGATGCACACGTATCATCGCATGTGATTTGCTCAGAAACAGGATACCACCAGATTGCCCGAAAGCACAAGTACACGTCAACAGGAGCATGACACTGAAAAGAACTTGTCTAAAATGTTCCATTCCTTTAGGTATTTAGTTAGTTAAAATGTTTAGATTTTGGCTGCAAAGATACAAGAAAGTAATAAAAATCACTTTTAAAAATTGGACATTTACTTTCAAATTTGATTCATATAACAATTTTAAAAGCAAATGTCTAAAATGTGATAAGAAAACTGTCTACTTTACGTAAGTAAACAAAAATAAAGAAATAGTAANNATTTCTCACGATTGACAGTATCAAAATAATCAGATTCCTTCATCAATTTCCAGCAGGCAAAATTTCTTAATAATCCTATAGACCTACGATTACCTGTAAAAGAAACATCAAGTAAAACATCATTTCCCGTGCCCTCTATGTTTTTGAGTTCCAACGGAACATAATAGTCCATTTTGTCAATAGCAAGACGACAGTTGAATTCCAAAATGAGTTTACCATCTTTTATTACACGGATATGTGCATTATCCTCTTTTTCTTCAACAGGAATAAGCAAGTATCGGCTACTCGTTTGTACACGTATCATTGCATGATTATCACTCAACTGCTGCACAACACCAACGGTTTCCGCTTCAGTCAATATACAGCATAAAGCTACATAGCAGTAACTAGGTATTTTCTAAGACATTCCATTATTATTTATATTTTCAATTTAAAATACAATATAGAAAGAAAAAGTGATTAAAATTACTTTACATTTTTCTCTCATTTCTACCTCAAAAAGATAAGCC
>DHOX01000029.1:6766-8559 GCA_002409785.1 Prevotella sp. UBA5379
TAAACAAAAATAAAGAAATAGTAAACAACTCTTTCATGTCCTCTTCATCGAGTCTCATTGGGACTAAAACCATATTTCTCTTTAAAACAGGTGGTGAAATATGAAGGGGTTGTAAATCCCACTATATATGCGATCTCTGACACGGTCTTGCCTGTAGCCTCAAGAAGATGCTTTCCTTTTTCCAAACGGGCATTGCGCAATAGGTCTACAGGAGTGGAGCCTGTCAGAGCTTTCACCTTTCGATAGAGTTGAACCCTACTCAACCCCAATTTCTCACCTATCTGTTCCACCTTAAGGTCTGAATCTCCCATCATACTTCGGATCACGATCCGCAATTGTTCCACAAATTGTTGATCAGGATCCCCCAGCTTACTCTCCTCCTCTGTCTCCTTCTTGGATCCAGAAAACAATTCACGTAACAGAATACGGCTAGATAGCAGATTTTTGATACGGGCAAGCAATAGTTTAGAAATAAAAGGTTTTGTAATATAGGCATCCGCTCCATGTTGATAACCTTCAATACGTTGGTTATCCATACTTCGCGCTGTAAGTAAGATTACCGGAATATGAGAAGTTGTACGATCGGACTTCAATTTGTTACAAAATTCCAGGCCGTCCATCACAGGCATCATGATATCACTGATCACTAAGTCCGGAATATTTTCACGAGCCACTTCTAGTCCCCTCTTTCCATCGGAAGCCTCCAACACATGATAATGGTCACGCAACAGACTCTTGATATACTCACGCAAATCATCATTATCATCAATAATCATCACTGTAGGAGCATTGTCGTCAAGAGCTGTCGTTACCTGTTCCTTCTTCCAGTCTTGTTCCTGGTTGCTGACGGTAGATTCTGGTCTTATTTCCAGAGTAACATTCTCAGGCTTTGAAGTTGCCATAATATCCCCTTTTTGAGTAACAGGCAACGTGATTGTAAACACTGATCCTTCATTCTTTTTGCTCTTTACCTTAACTTTGCCATAATGAAGTGCTGTAAAATCTTTCACAAGTGCAAGTCCTATACCTGTACCGCCACTGGCATCTCTGGCTTGATAAAAACGGTCAAAGACCTTATCCACCTCATCCTGCCGCATCCCTACGCCATTGTCTTGAACGGAAAAGACAACTTCTTTAGAATTGGGCTGATACACATTGACGGAAATGCAGCCTTTGGAAGACGTATACTTCAGGGCATTGGAAAAAAGATTTGTAAAAATACGTGCTATCTTATCCCTGTCGCCAATCATTTCAAAGCCCTTATCCGAAGAGGAATAAAAATTCACTGTCACTCCCTTTTTATCAGCTGATGAACGAAATTCATCTGTCAGATCACGAATATCCGTCACCAGATTAAACCGGCTGAGTTGCAGCTTCATCTTTCCATTCTGTATCTTGCGAAAGTCCAGGATATCATTCACCAATTGCATGAGCACATTTACATTACGCTTGACCATCTTTAGCAAAGAAAGATTCTCACCCTTTAAATTACCGGTGGATAGTATTTGCTCCACCGGATCTGCAATCAGTGTCAAAGGAGTTCTCAGTTCATGACTGACATTAGTAAAGAAAGTCAACTGTGCCTTTGCCATTGCCTCTTTCTTCTCATTCATACGGATACGGGTGTGATGCAGATAATAGACACTCAACAAACTCACAAGGAGCAGGATAACGAGAATGATGCACAAGATAAGGATAATCTTCTGGTTGTTATAACTTTTCAGATAGGAGCTCACTTTATGATGCAGCAAATCTATATTCTGTCCTTGCCGTTCCAATTCCTGATTTTCTAT
>DHOX01000093.1:0-3114 GCA_002409785.1 Prevotella sp. UBA5379
TCAGATTGTTGATCACAGCCACCCTTCCCGGAACGGGAAGTGGTTTGCAAGAGTCTGTGTCAGTGGTGTAGTCCATACTCCTGAATTGGCAGACATGATTACCCGGAGGTGTACTGCGACGGAGGCAGACACCCTTGCAGTGCTTTCTGCGCTGAAGAATGTAATGAAGGAGCAACTCATGGACGGGCAGAAGGTCGTCCTTGATGGTTTTGGCTATTTCCATACGGGTATCAAATCGGTAGCACTCAGTCCTTCTGTTGAGTTTAAGCCGAAAGAACATATCAAACGGGTGTATACCCATTTCGTTCCTGCCGGTTATTATGATTCGGCTACGCACCGTGTCCACCGGTCCTTTAATGATGGCATCAGGCTTGAGGAGATGGAGGACTATTCCCGTCCTAAGAGGATGTCCGGAGCGGATGCGGAAAAGTCTTAGGGCAGCATCTTTTCTTAAAATGACAGGTGTCTGTTCTTTCATGACATTATTGGTGGGAGAACAGACATCGTAATCATTAATGACGAGTGGGATAGTGCATAGCTTTCATAAGTCAAGCGACCGTTTAAAGGCATCCATGCTGGAGATAGAAAGGAAATCTCATTTACAGTCTGTTTATCTCATTGGTTGAGGCCTGTCCCTTGTACTTTTTCTTCGTTGGATTTATCTCATAGCTGAAACTCAGCCGGAATGTTCTTCTATTATTATTGTACCACTGACGCATATCTATATTATTCGTTGACCTCAATAATCTTGTATGATTAATGTTTAACACATTGTCGACAGAGAACCTCAGCTTTATGCGGTCATTGAAAAAGGTCTTTATGAGATAGGTGTCGAGTTGGAATGATTTGTAATTGTATTCCAAGTCCGTGCTGATATTTCCGCTCGTGCTCATGTTCATATCTAGGCCGAACAGAAAATGAAGGGGCAGCTGAACAGTGTTGTCAAACTCGAAAGATAATATGGGCTTTCTGTAGCTTGTACCATGATAAGTCATGAACGGCTTGTTGAAGTCCAATGTGAACTGAGGACTCCAGATGCTGAACCATGTGGGACTGAAGACCAGTGCAAGGTCCAAGGTCTGGTTGTAACGTATATTCTCCGGACTGGACAGGACTATGGAGTCTCTGTCCAGATATTTGTCCATGGTAAACACTGTCGAATTTTTGTGCATGTAATAGTTTGCTGTGAACTGCAGGTTCTTCCAGAAGAAGGAATAGGATATCAGATTCGTCGTCTGGGGAAGTAGTGACGGATTGCCTGTGGCGTAGAAATAAGGGCTGTCATATTCCACGGAACTGCGCAGATAAAAATAGATGGGGCGGATTGTGGTATACCGATATGCCAGTGACATCTGGATGTCTTTTCCACTGTATGATATTGAGGTGGATGGAAAGAAGTTGTTGTCCCTTCTGCTGGCAGCAGGGTCTTTGATTCCGTTGATGTAATCATCAAAGTTGGCATGCTCATAGCGGCCACCAATGCTGGCATCCAGAAATTTGCCGAGACGATGTCTGTAGTCAACGAAAACAGCCAGCAACAGCTGCCTGCTCCGAGTGCGATTGCTTGTCAGGTCAGTGGTCAGCGTGGTTGTAGAAAGAACATTATAGTTGTTGCGGGTGTGGGTATAAGAACTCTCTTCACCAACAGTTACGGTGCCTCCGAACAGAGCCGACGAGAAAGTTATGCGGTCCGCATACAGTTGGCTCCTGCTTTGCGAGTTGGTGTACAGCCCTTCATTGTCCATCACATATTCCTGGCTGCGTGGAGCTTTGACATTCATATAATCGGCGTCCAATTTCAGATGCGTGTCCTTGCTGAAGTCATCATTCATATAAGCATTGACATAGTGGGTGCCTTCAGTAATATTTCTTCTGTCTCTGTAAGATTGCGAAATGTGAAAGTCTCCATTCCTGTAAACAGAGAAACTGTCATTGCCTAAAGCATGGGTAGGATCGTAAGTGTACCTGTACATTGCTCCGAAAGAGGCCTTGTCTTTCTGATAGTCGAATCCGACTGTACTGTACCACGTCGTACCATGCAGGTCTTCGTTTGCTGTTTGATTGATTTCCTGTTGCCGCCAATAGTTTAGGTTTTGTTTAATGGAGTACTTTTCGTCATTTCTGTTATACCGTACGGAAGCGAAAAAGTTGACATCTCTTCTTGTTTGATAGTTCAAGGATATTCCGCCATTATAGGACCATTTCCTTTCTTTGGAAACTTCAGCGTCAACCCTGCTACCAAATCCGTAGCCTTTTCTTTTCACCGTCCGTATCCTGATGACGGAATTCACGCTGGAGGCATATTCCGCTCCCGGATTGGTTATGACTTCCACCTGCTTGATGTCAGAAGAATTAATTTGGTCCAACTCGGTAGCATTTCTCATTTGCCGGTCGTTTATATAAATGACGGGATTGCCTTTGCCAATGACACTGATGGATCCATTTCTTGTTGTTACAAAAGGTATATGACCAAGAACATTTCTGGCTGTTCCGAGTTGCTTAAGCACATCGTTGATAGTTACTACAAAGCCATTCGGCGTCTGGACAATCTGCTTGCCATGAACAACCACTTCGCCTAAGACGGTATTGTCTCTCTCAAGATAAACAGTGTCAACGCTGCCAGACTGTACTACGGATATAGTCTTTGTCTTATAGCCGACAATACTGAATCGCAGTGAGTCTTCTATTGTTGCTTGACTGATATTGAAATATCCGAGTGAGTCGGTCAGTGCTCCACCAATTGCAGAACCGCTGGCGTTCAGACAGGCCACAGTAACATACTCCAAAGGTGCGCCTTCCCCCTGTTCCCTCACGTAGCCGCTGATCTGGGCCATCGCTGAGGTGTATATTATGGCATATAGTGTTGTCAGAGTTATCTTTTTAATGACATTCATGCCCGGATTTTATTATTAATTCCTTTATACCTGAAACATAATAAGATGGTTTTAAAAAACCAACTTTATAAAATGACCCCATGATATCCTGATGTTCCTGAGCCTGTGTCCGGATATGAAAAAAGGAGTTACAATATTCGTAACTCCTTCATGTTGCGCTTCAAGATGGACTCGAACCAACGACCCTCTGATTAACAGTCAGATGCTCTAACCAACTGAG
>DHOX01000093.1:3231-13344 GCA_002409785.1 Prevotella sp. UBA5379
GAACCAACGACCCTCTGATTAACAGTCAGATGCTCTAACCAACTGAGCTATTGAAGCTTTTCTATCACGTCTTTTAGATTGCGACTGCAAAGGTAAAACGTTTTTCCCTTATTACCAAATTTTTTGAAAGGAATTTTTGCTTTTCTATTAAAATAAGCAATTTTTTCGAGCCTTTCTAGTGTTTTTCCGCTTTAATATCGTAATTTTGCAGGCATCCTTGGGACTCCATAATAAAGAGAGGAATCTAAATAGGCATTGAATCAGAATCTAAAAAATAAGCTTCATGAAGAAACTGGTCTTAGCAATTTTTATGGCGGCCGTTTTACCAGCTGCTGCACAGACAGGAACGTCGGAAGATAATCATGCTTTTGATGTTTCTAAAAATATGGAAATCTTTACAGATATCTATAAGTACCTTGACTTGATGTATGTAGACACTTTGAATGCCAACGAAGTGATTGGTAACGGCATCAATGCGATGTTGAAGAGTCTGGATCCTTATACTGTGTATTATCCTGAAAATCAGGTGAAGGACCTGAAACAACTGTTGACTGGAAAATATGCCGGTATCGGAGCAATCGTCCGCCTCAATAATCAGAATCATCATATTATTATTGATGAGCCTTATGAAGGGATGCCTGCAGCCCTGGCAGGGCTGAAAAGGGGTGATGAGATTCTGTCCATCGACGACTCTTCAATGATCGGCAAGGATGTACAATATGTCAGCAATCATCTCCGTGGAGATCCGGGAACGTCGTTCCTTCTTAAGGTCAAGCGGCCGAGCACCGGAAAAACGATGAAGTTTAAGATTGTGCGTAAGTCTGTACAATTGCCTTCCCTTCCGTATTATGGGATGCAGGCGAACGACATCGCTTACATGAATCTGAGCTCCTTTACTGATCAGTGTTCAAAGGATGTACGCCGGGCTTTCATCAATTTCCGGAAACAAGGAGCAAAGGGACTGATTCTTGATCTGAGAAACAACGGTGGCGGCTCTCTTCAGGAGGCTGTCAATATCGTCAATATGTTCGTACCTAAAGGCATTACCCTTGTAAAGACGATTGGCAAACTGAAACAGGCGAATCATGAATACAAGACTACCGTGGAGCCCATTGATACGGTGATGCCGATCATTGTTCTGGTAAACGGGAATACGGCCAGTGCCAGTGAGATCACCTGCGGCTCTCTGCAGGACCTTGACCGTGCCGTCATCTTAGGTACGCGGACTTATGGCAAAGGACTTGTGCAGTTGCCGGTGGATATTGCCTATAATGGCCAATTGAAACTGACTACGGCCAGATATTATATTCCTTCCGGCCGTTGTATTCAGGCGATTAATTATAAACATGCCAACGGCGGATATACCGAGCATGTGCCCGATTCACTCACCCATGTGTTCCATACCCTTCATGGCCGTCTGGTACGTGATGGAGGGGGAATCCAGCCCGATGTGGTCCTGGAATCTGACTCTCTTCCGAATATCGCCTTTTACCTGGCTGCCGGCCGTGATAGTAATGAGGTGCTGCTTAATTATGAACTCGACTATATTGCTCGTCATCCGACGATTGCCCCTCCGGATAAGTTCCAGTTGACGGATGCTGACTATGATAATTTCAAGCAGCGGGTTCTGCGGTGCCACTTTACATACGATCACGAGACGGAGAATTATCTCAAGAATCTGGAGAAGCTCGCCAAATTTGAAGGTTATTATAATGATGCCAAACCGGAGTTTGCCGCTCTGGAGAAGAAACTGAAGCATAATGTGGCTAAGGATCTTGACTTCAACCGGGAAGCTATCAAGCAACTGATCGAGAATGACATCGTGACAGCTTATTATTACCAGCGGGGAGGAATAGAGAATGCGCTGCGTACAGATAAACAAATGCAGGCAGCAATGAAACTTATCCAGAACCCTGAATCGTATAAAAAACTGTTACAACCAAAGAAAAAATAGAAAATATTTGCGTGTGTGCGAAAATATTATTATTTTTGCACCATTCAGTGGAATGAGGGGCTCCTGATGAAGGGCTCCTCATTTTTTTAATAAGCATAAGTTGAGGGATGATTGACAGAAGCGTCGTAAAGGACATCGTAGAAGATTGGCTGAAAGACAAGGAATATTTCCTGGTGGACATTCAGATCAGTGAGGACGATCATATCGTGGTGGAGATTGATCATGCTGATGGCGTTTGGATTGATGATTGTGTGGAGCTCAGTAAATATATTGAGAGCAGGCTGGACCGTGACGAGGAGGATTATGAACTCGAAGTGGGATCAGCCGGCCTTGGCCAGCCTTTTAAGGTACCCCAGCAATATAAGAACTATGTGGGCAAGCAGGTCGAAGTGGAAGACTCCGAAGGCAAGAAAGTCAGAGGCGTGCTCAAGAGCGTAGATGGCAATGACTTTGTGGTCGCTGTCAGCGAGAAAGTGAAGGTGGAGGGCAAAAAGCGTCCGGTGAAGATGGACGTGGATCACACTTACCAGATGGATAAAGTGAAATATACAAAATACTTAATCAGTTTCAAATAAGCTATGGCAGCAAAGACGAAGAAAGAAGAAACTCAGAGTATGATCGATTCCTTCAAGGAATTTAAGGAGACCAAGAATATTGACCGTACAACATTAGTGAGCGTGCTGGAGGAAAGTTTCCGCACGGTCCTTGCCAAGATCTTCGGCAGTGACGAGAATTTCGACGTGATCGTCAACCCGGACAAAGGAGACTTTGAGATTTACCGTAACCGTAAGGTCGTTGCCGACGGTGAGGTACAAGATGAGAATAAGGAGATCAGTCTATCGGATGCACGTAAGATAGAACCCGATTATGAAGTGGGTGAGGATGTCAGTGAATCGGTGAACTTCAGTAAGTTCGGCCGTCGTGCTGTATTGAACCTGCGGCAGACGTTGTCCTCCAAGATTCTGGAGTTGGAGCATGATGCTCTCTATAATAAATATAAAGACCGGGTAGGACAGATCATCGCAGGTGAGGTCTACCAGATCTGGAAGCGTGAAGTACTTATCGTAGATGATGAGAATAACGAACTTATCCTTCCTAAATCTGAACAGATTCCCGCTGACCAGTATCACAAGGGGGAAACGGTAAGGGCCGTGATCGACCATGTGGATAATGAGAATAATAATCCTAAGATTATCCTCAGCCGTACCAGTCCGGTATTCCTGGAGCGTCTGCTGGAAGGAGAAGTCCCGGAGATCGCTGATGGCCTGATCGCCGTGAAGCGGGTGGCCCGCATTCCCGGCGAGAGAGCGAAGGTGGCCGTCGAAAGTTATGATGACCGTATCGACCCGGTAGGGGCATGTGTCGGAGTAAGGGGCAGCCGTGTGCATGGCATCGTCCGTGAACTGGATAATGAGAATATTGATGTCATCAACTATACCGACAATATCAAGTTGTTTATTCAGCGTGCCCTGAGTCCGGCGAAGATTTCCTCCATCAATATCGACGAGGAAAACAAAAAGGCAGAAGTTTATCTGCAACCTGAAGAAGTCAGTCTGGCCATCGGACGTGGCGGATTAAATATCAAACTGGCTTCTATGCTGACGGAATATACCATAGATGTGTTCCGTGAGATCGCTGAAAGTGAGGCTGAGGATGACATCTATCTGGATGAGTTCTCGGATGAAATTGATCAGTGGGTCATTGATGCCATCAAGAGCATCGGTCTGGAAACCGCCCGTCAGGTCATCAATGCACCACGTGAAATGCTGGTGGATAAGGCTGATCTTGAGGAGGAAACCGTGGATCATGTCCTCAATGTCTTGAAGGCCGAATTCGCGAAACAATAAATCGTCACCGTACGCTGGTAGAGCGCATGAAGATGATACTACATATTTAGCAGATCAGAGATAATAACAGATCATTCATTAATGAGCATCAGATTAAATAAAGCACTACGTGAATTGAATATAGGACTTCAAACGGCAGTTGATTTCCTAAAATCCAAGAAAGAATTGGGAGAGGTTAAGGAAGACTTAAGCTTCAAGCTCAATGACGCACAGTATAAGGCTCTAGAGAGCCAGTTCCGTCAGGACGCAGAAGTGAGAAGTCAGGCCGAAAAACTCTTTCAGAAGAAGCCAAAGGAGAAAAAGCGTGTGCAGGAGACAAAGAAAGAACCTCATGTCTCCCGCATTGCTGATGTGTTGGAAGAATCCGGCCATCAGAAGTATACCCCATTGGGAAAGATCGAATTGAATCCTGTCGGTCGTAAGCCTGTGGTGCCGTCTGTTGCTCCGAAGCAAAAGGATGCTTCACGTCAGAAAAGAGAAGAAGATACTGCCGTCAGTCAACAACCTGTCAAACCTATGCCTAAGACAAAACCGGAAGACGCAACTCCGGTAAAGAAGAATCCAGTAACAGAAGCAAAATCTGTGAATCAGCCGCGTCCGAAAACCGCAGAAGTGCCTCATGGCGCTCGCCCGGTGAGGGCTGATAGAACTGATCGAGTTCCCCATCAACCGATGAGGAAACCGGAGTATCCGCAAAGTCATACTTCTAGCCAGCCTGTGCAGCGGGCACAGAATCAAAATCCTGTCCAGCAAAAGGCTCCGCAGCCAACTTCTCAGGAAGCTCCTGCCCAGAAACAGGCAGATAGGCCGTCACATTCTCAACCGGAGGTCTTTACTTTGAAGAGTGAACGTAAGTTGACTCTCAATGAACCGAAGGTGTTAGGGAAAATAGACCTGTCAGCGTTGAACCAGAGTACCCGTCCTAAACGCAAGTCGAAGGAGGAGAAGCGCAAAGAGCGTGAGAGTAAATTGAACCATGGTAATGGTGAGCGGAAGAAGCGTGTACGGATTAATAAAGAGCGTGTAGACATTAACGCTGAGGCCCGCCAGCAACAGCAGCAGGGGAGCAACGGGAGCAACAGGAAGCGTAGCCGTAACCGCAGGCGTAACCAGAAACCGCTGGAGGTGAATGAGGAGGATGTGGCTCGTCAGGTGAAGGAGACACTTGCTCGTCTGACCAATAAGCAAAACCAGAATAAGAAGGGTGCTAAATACCGTAAGGAGAAGCGTGTTGCTGTCCAGGAAAAACTGGAAAAAGTTGCTTCTGCTGAAAAGAAGGATAGCAAAGTCTTAAAACTTACTGAGTTTGTTACCGTCAGTGAGTTAGCTTCCATGATGGACGTCCCGGTGACAAAGGTCATTTCCACTTTAATGAGCGTGGGAATGATGGTGTCTATCAATGAACGTCTGGATGCTGAAACCATCAATATGGTCGCAGAGGAGTTTGGTTTCAAGACAGAGTATATCAGCGCATCCGTCCAGGAGGCTGTCACGGAGAAAGCTGATAAGACTGAAGACTTGAAGCCGCGTCAGCCTATCGTGACCGTGATGGGGCATGTCGACCATGGTAAAACGTCATTGCTGGACTATATCCGTAAGACCAATGTGATTGCCGGTGAGGCAGGCGGGATTACCCAGCATATCAGCGCTTATGATGTCAGATTGAAAAACGGACGGCATATCACCTTCCTGGATACCCCTGGGCATGAGGCTTTTACCGCTATGCGTGCCAGAGGTACACAGGTTACGGATGTCGCCATCATCATCATTGCGGCTGATGACTCTGTGATGCCTACGACGCGTGAGGCTATCGCTCACTGTCAGGCATCAGGAGTTCCAATGGTCTTTGCCATCAATAAGATAGATAAACCCGGTGCCAATCCTGATAAGATCCGCACCGACTTGTCCAATATGAATCTGCTCGTTGAAGACTGGGGAGGAAAATACCAGTGTCAGGAGATCAGTGCCAAGAAAGGTGTCGGCGTAGACGAACTCCTTGACAAAGTGCTTCTGGAGGCTGATATGTTAGACCTGAAAGCGAACCCTAACCGTAAGGCGACAGGTACCGTTATCGAGTCTGCTCTCGACAAGGGCCGTGGTTATGTGGCTACTGTCCTGGTGTCCAACGGAACATTGAAAGTAGGTGATGTGATCCTGGCGGGAACGAGCTGGGGACGTGTGAAAGCGATGTTCAATGAACGTAACCAGTCCATGGATTCGGCCGGCCCGGCTGTTCCCACGACGGTGCTGGGACTTGACGGCGCACCTGCCGCCGGTGACCAGTTCCATGTGATCGATTCTGAGCAGGACGCACGTGTGATCGCCAATAAGCGTGAACAGCTTCAGCGCGAGCAAGGCTTGCGTACGCAGAAGCGCTTGACTCTGGGAGATATTTCACGGCGTATCGCCCGTGGAGAATTCCATGAGTTGAATATCATCGTCAAAGGAGATACGGATGGTTCTATAGAGGCCTTGTCAGACTCATTTATCAAACTCTCTACGCCGAAGGTCCAGGTGAACGTTATAGAGAAAGGCGTTGGGCAGATTACAGAGAATGATGTTATGATGGCGAGTGCATCAGATGCCATTATTGTCGGCTTTCAGGTCCGTCCTTCTGTGGATGCCCGGAAACTGGCAGAGCGTGAAGGAGTGGAGATCAACACCTATTCAGTCATTTACAACGCCATTGATGATATTAAATCTGCTATGGTAGGAATGCTGGATAAGGTGAAGAAGGAAGTGGTCACCGGACAGATAGAAGTAAAACAGGTCTTCAAGATTTCCAAAGTCGGAACGATTGCCGGTGGTCTGGTCACGGAAGGCAAGATTCATGCTAAGGATAAGGCTCGTGTAGTGCGTAACGGTATCGTGATCAAGACGGCTTCAATCAATGAACTGAAACGCTTCAAGGATGATGTCAAGGAAGTGCCTACAGGGATGGAATGCGGATTGAGCCTGGTCAACTTCAATGATATTCAGGTGGGGGATGAAATAGAAACCTTTACGGAGGTGGAAGTGGATCAGAAATTATAACTCCATTCGTGGATAGAACTGGATCGGGCTGTAGGCTTTGATTCCAGTTGGAGATAAGATATAGCGGTACTGCCTACCTGTCACTGACAGGCTGGAGGTATCGCTTTTTTGGTATGATATTTGTTGCATTTATGTGATAGTTATCAGACTGGAGACCTGAGACAGCCGCAAAGACTGTGGAGGGGGATGGAATCCTGACCGGAAAACGGGAAGGTTATTTATATTTTAAGAGTAAGTTTATGGCACAAATGAAAACTGATAACGAGTTTGTCAAGGAAGTGGCCAATGAGAAGTATGAATATGGCTTCTCCACTAATGTACAAACCGACATCATTAAGAAAGGATTGAACGAGAGCGTCATCAGACTGATCTCGCAGAAGAAGGGGGAGCCACAGTGGATGCTGGACTTCCGCCTCAAGGCCTATAATTACTGGAAGACGCTGAAGCAACCTACGTGGGGGCATGTGCATGTTCCAAAGATTGACTATCAGGGGATATCTTATTATGCCGATCCGACGGTAAAAGAGCGTAAGGATAAGAAGATAGATCCTGAACTAGAGAAGACCTTTGATAAACTGGGTATTCCTTTGGAGGAGCGGCTGGCCCTGAGCGGTACGGCCGTCGACGCCATCATGGACTCCGTTTCCGTGAAGACCACCTTCAAGGACAAGTTGCGTGAGAAGGGGATCATTTTCTGTAGTATGGGTGAAGCGATCCGAAATCATCCTGATCTGGTCAGGCAATATCTCGGCACGGTCGTTCCTTACCGTGATAATTTCTTCGCTTCATTGAACAGTGCAGTGTTCAGTGATGGTTCCTTTGTCTATATCCCTAAAGGGGTCAGGTGTCCGATGGAGCTGAGCAGCTATTTCCGGATCAATGCCCGTCAGACCGGACAGTTTGAGCGTACCTTGATCATTGCTGATGATGATGCCTACGTGAGCTATCTGGAAGGTTGTACTGCTCCGATGCGTGATGAGAACCAGTTACACGCTGCCGTCGTCGAGATCATCGTCAATAACAATGCTGAGGTGAAATACTCAACCGTCCAGAACTGGTATCCGGGTGACAAGAATGGTAAGGGAGGCGTGTTTAACCTCGTTACAAAACGTGGAGACCTGAGAGGCGTTAATTCCAAATTGTCGTGGACCCAGGTGGAAACCGGCTCGGCGATCACGTGGAAGTACCCGTCCTGCATCCTCCATGGTGATCATTCCCAGGCGGAATTTTATAGCGTGGCGTTGACGAATAATTATCAGGAAGCTGATACGGGAACGAAAATGATCCATATCGGGAAGGATACTAAAAGCACGATCATCTCCAAGGGTATTTCTGCAGGACACAGCCAGAATTCTTATCGCGGACTGGTCCGTGCTGCCCGCAATGCAGACAATGCGCGCAACTACAGTAGTTGTGATTCACTACTTTTAGGCTCTAATTGTGGGGCGCACACTTTTCCTTATCTGGATATTCACAATGAGACCGCAGTCGTGGAGCATGAGGCTACCACGTCAAAGATCTCTGATGACCAACTCTTCTATTGTAATCAGCGGGGTATTCCGATGGAGCAGGCTGTGGCGTTGATCGTCAATGGCTATTCGAAGGAAGTGCTTAATAAACTCCCGATGGAATTTGCCGTTGAGGCCCAGAAGCTCCTTTCCGTATCCCTGGAGGGAACGGTGGGGTGATCTGTATAACCACCGGCAGGGCCAATTGATACAGGTTCAACTCTTAAGTTGAATATAATGTAACATTTAATTTCAGATAATATGCTTGAAGTAAAAAACTTGCATGCAACAGTTGCAGGAAAAGAAATATTACGAGGCATCAACCTCACGGTTAAGGATGGTGAAATCACAGCCATCATGGGTCCGAATGGATCAGGTAAGTCTACACTGAGTGCCATTCTGACGGGTAATCCTCTCTATACCGTTACGGAAGGAGAGGCAATCTTCAATGGTAAGGATCTCCTAAAGATGAAACCGGAAGAACGTGCCTGTGAAGGCTTGTTCCTCTCTTTCCAGTATCCGGTGGAGATCCCTGGCGTGTCCATGAATAATTTCATGAAGGCTGCCGTAAATGCCAGACGTGAATATCAGGGACTCAAACCGCTCAGTGCTGCTGAGTTCTTGAAGCTGATGCGCGAACGGCGTCAACTCGTGGATCTGGATCCGAAATTGTGGCATCGTAATGTTAACGAGGGGTTTTCCGGAGGTGAGAAAAAAAGGAATGAGATTTTCCAGATGGCAATGCTCGAACCCAAGTTGGCTATCCTTGATGAGACAGATTCCGGCCTGGATGTAGATGCCATGCGTATTGTCGCCAATGGGGTGAAAAAACTCCATACACAGGAGAATTCATTCATCGTCATCACCCATTATGCCAGTTTGCTGGATATTGTCAAGCCTCATTCCGTTCACGTGCTCTACAAGGGACGTATCGTGAAGACGGCAGGTCCGGAACTGGCCAATGAGATAGAAAAACGTGGCTTTGACTGGATAAAGGAAGAAGCAGATGCTGAGGAAGCTGAAAAAAGTGAAGCTTAGTCCCTATGAATCTATTGTCGAACGAAAGGTGGTGAATTATGATGAGTAGTGAAAAGCAATATATCGATCTCTTTCAAGAGAATCGTAAGATCATAGATGATCATTCAGCGGCACCGTTGAATGCGGTGAGAGAGAAGGCTTTTAAATCTTTCCAGGATAATGGCTTCCCTTCCCGTAAGGTGGAAAGATATAAGTATACGGATATGCAAAAACTCTTTGCACCTGATTATGGCTTGAACCTGACCCGCTTTGAGATACCGGTCAACCCGTACGAGGCCTTCAAGTGTGAAGTACAGAATCTGAGTACTTCTCTTTATTTTGTCGTTAATGATGAGTTTTATTCGAAAACATTACCTCATGCCCATTTGCCGGAAGGGGTGATCATTGACTCTCTGAGCCATGCAGCCGGAGAACATCCGGATCTTCTCTCGAAGTATTATGCGAAAATCGCAGACCCTGAAGAAGATGCTGTGACAGCACTGAATACGATGCTGGCTCAGGACGGAATGCTGATCTATGTTCCTGAAAATACGAGAATGCCACGACCTGTCCAGGTTGTGAACCTGCTCCACTCAGACCGTCCGTTGATGGTCAACCGGCGGGTGCTGGTCATCCTGGAGGAAGGTGCGGAGGCGAATCTCTTGTTCTGTGATGATTCCGTGGATGATATTTCTTTCCTGACCACACAGATCATTGAGGCGTATGTCGGAAATGGAGCCAGACTGGAGTTGAA
>DHOX01000062.1:0-3297 GCA_002409785.1 Prevotella sp. UBA5379
GCAAGGGCGATGTCCCTCCCTGAAGAAGTGGCAAGGGTGGATAGATAGGAAGAGTTGTTTCTGCATACAAAAGTAAGCAAAAATATAGTCTTCTGCAAGAACTGACAGAGATCAGCAAGGAACGACTTTCCCGAATCATGATAAAAACGTATCTGTGTAGATAATTGATTGTTCTTCATTTCTCATTCGTTTTAAATAAAATCAAAACGGAACGAAAACTGCCATATTGGCCATCATAAAAATGCATTTTCAAATAAAACGGAGACGATATGATGGTATTTAATTCTATTTTTGTATCTTTGTACAACGAAAAAGAGAAAAGATTGCATTGGTGCTTTCACTTTAATAGATGGAAGATTGTTTCCAGAAGTTAAAGGATTGATCACAACTATGGTTTATAAACTAATGAAAAGATCGTATTTATCTTTCAGCAAGTGTCCGATGAACTCGTAATTTTTTATTCACACAATATGGATGTACTCAACAATTTCTTCGCAACACTCAGTGGATATCTCTGGGGATGGCCAATGATTACCCTCCTTCTAGGAACACATCTCTTCCTCACTATCCGACTCCGTTTCCCCCAGCGGAAGATAGGGACAGCCATCAAACTTTCAGTGAAGAAAGACAAATCTGCTACCGGCGATGTATCTCAATTCGGTGCTCTTGCCACGGCCCTTGCTGCGACAATCGGTACCGGAAACATCATCGGCGTAGCCACAGCCATTACTCTCGGAGGACCGGGTGCGGTGCTCTGGTGCTGGCTCACGGGAGTTTTTGGCATTGCCACCAAATATTCTGAAGGACTCCTTGCTATCAAATATCGGGTCAAGACCAAACAGGGAAAGATGCTCGGAGGTCCGATGTATGCGCTGGAAAAGGGACTGGGATGGAAATGGCTCGCCGTGCTCTTCAGTATCTTCACGGCCTGTGCCGCCTTCGGCATCGGCAACACGGTACAGGCCAACGCCATCGCCACCCTGGCCCAGAACACTTATGGTATCTCTCCCTATATCACCGGTACTGTCGTTTGCATCCTTACCGGTATCGTCCTGCTCGGCGGTGTGAAGAGCATCGCCAAAGTCTGTGAAATGCTCGTGCCTTTCATGGCTATCCTCTACATCCTCGGGTGTATTTATATTCTCTTCGTCAACAGTCATTTTGTATGGCCGGCCATCGAACTGATCTTTCAATCAGCCTTTAATCCCAAGGCAGCAGGAGGTGGCTTTGCGGGTACGACAGTGATGATGGCTGCCCGGTTCGGAATAGCCAGAGGACTCTTCTCCAATGAATCCGGACTGGGCAGCGCGCCTATCGTAGCTGCTGCAGCACAGACCCGTAACCCGGTACGCCAGGCTCTGGTATCCTCCAGCGGCACGTTCTGGGATACGGTCGTCATCTGTGCCATCACCGGTATCGTCATCGTTAGCAGCATCCTTGCCTATCCGGATATTGACTATAACAACGGCGCGACCCTGACCAAGGTTGCTTTCAGCAAGATCCCTTACGTCGGGACCCCTATTCTCACCTTCGGCCTCCTCACTTTTGCGTTCAGTACGATCTTAGGATGGAGTTACTATGGGGAACGTGCCATGGAATATCTGAAGGGAAGGAAATGGATGCTGGTGTACCGTATCCTCTACATTCTCGCAACTTTCGCGGGGAGTATTGCGAGTCTCAATATCGTATGGAACATCGCCGACTGCATGAATGCTCTCATGGCTATACCCAACCTTATTTCCCTGCTTATGCTCAATGGAATCATCGTACACGAAACCCGGAAATACTTATGGAGGGGAAGACTGGATAGAGAAATGTAAACCTATTTGATAACTGCCTGTCTCTTCTCGTAGACACACCCTCACTGCCGCCCGCACGTACCGTCTCTGCAGGCCAGTCGCAAGTGGCCCATCAACTTATCATCATGCTATAACCAGAATATAAACACTATTAAAACGATACTAGTACCGGCAAGTTTGCAAATCAGGACGGACTAGATTAACTTTACACTCAGATTAGCCATCAAAAGGTACCATACGGATCACCTCAATGCACCATTGGGCCTGCCCCGATGTACCATAGAGGACATCCGGATGTACCATAGCGTTGAGTGCTACGTACTGTAGGAGACACTATTATGGCTTAAACTTGAATAATGGACTAATTCAAATTTCATTACTATGAGCGTAAAATACAAACTTTATCAGATTATTGATCACCGTCATCCGTCCAGGAACGGAAAATGGTTCGCAAAAACGTATACAAGGGATGTCCTTCATACTACCGACCTGACCCAAATCATCTCTAAACGGTGTACGGTGACGGAGGCAGATACCCTGGCAGTGGTCTCTGCACTCAAGGACATCATAAAGGAACAACTTGCTGACGGCCATAGGGTTGTCCTAGACGGTTTCGGCTATTTCCATACGGGTATCAAGTCGGTAGCGGTAGATCATCCGTCAGATTTCAGGCCAGATGAACACATCATACGGGTATATACTAATTTCGTGCCTGCCAGCTCTTATGATCCGATCACACACCATGTACGCCGGTCCTTTAATGATGGCATCAAGTTCGAAGAAATGCAGGATTATTCCCGTCCTGGGGATGGACCGGATATAAAAGGAACTTAGGACAGTCCTTGCAAGAACAAGAAGTCGTCTTCTTCCCAAAAGAGAAAACTCGATGATTTGCTTCACACATTTATCTTTGCTGATAACGGTAAGCAAGATTATATGGATCCGACGAATTCACAATATATTAAAGGGTATATGATATACTAAGAAACAACTCACTGTTGCTTTTCTCCTTATCAAATTTAACTTTCTGCCCTTGAACATAAAGTTCTCTGGCACTACCATAGACGTCATAATCAGAGAGTCGGTAGCCCAATGAAACGGTCCACCTGTCATCTGTAAGACCAACTGCTGTTTCCCCAAAAGTATACCAATTCATATCCCTGCAGCGATTTTCAATTCTTTCCACATGATCAACTCCGACGTATCCGTTCACTTCAGGGAAATACTCTACAAGACCTTTTGCCAGATTGGTAAGAGGCTTTATCATACCTACTCCCAAAGTAAGGAAAAGCCGGTCACCGACATCATCCAGTTTAATTTCAGGCAAATACACCTTTGCCTCCGGTTGAAATGCAAAATGATAGATAAAATCAGAAGGATCATGCAGGTTCCATAAGTGATGTGAAGCATAGCTTACTCCACCGACAGAATAATCATCTTCCTTTCCAATAAAATCAGTCAGACGCAGGGCCGCTGATACTTCGAAATAAGGTATGGG
>DHOX01000062.1:3514-4072 GCA_002409785.1 Prevotella sp. UBA5379
CTAAAGGGTCGTTTTTCTATGATATTCGTCTTTGCAGCCACTCTAAAAGGTTGCAGGAACAATACTGCTGCCAACCCGTATTTCACAGTCTTATAGTACCTCTTTGCTTTCTTCATTCAAATTGACTATTTCTTATTGATACCAGTCTATGAAAAACATGAATCGACAATTTCATTATTATTCATCGACTGGTATTGACCTATAAATACGGCAAAGGTATAGAAGAAAATTTAAAACACCAAATTACTTTGCACTTAGAAGACCGCTATCAACTCCAAAAGTACTTTGCAGAAATAGCCGGCAATCTAATTTGAAGTTAACAAATAATCTTGCCAACTAATTCCTTGCACCTCCTTATAAATAGATACCAAATGACAAAGTCTGGAACTTCGGTCCAAAAGAAGTATCCAAAGCATTGCATGGACTGTACTTGAAATAATAGCTGAGACATGGTGTTTTCAGCACTGCCATAAAATCAACAGTCACCGGATTTACATGTACATCCTTTGCCCTGTCCTTTACCTCTTCCCCATTCAACTCATACTTTGTGAGTATGCT
>DHOX01000012.1:0-1999 GCA_002409785.1 Prevotella sp. UBA5379
CTGGATGTCATGCATTACTCTACCGGTACGGGGAAGGGCCGTAACTGGTACATGGATGCCAGTATCAACTATGATCATAACTTCGGACTGAATCATGTCGGAGCCTTGCTCCTTTATAACCAGAGCAAAACTTACTATCCGAGTTCTTATCCTGCCATCCCGACAGGTTATGTAGGATTGGTGGGACGTCTGGCATACGACTGGAACAACCGCTATATGGCTGAGTTTGATTTCGGTTATAATGGCTCAGAAAACTTTGCCAAGAACAAGCGTTTTGGTAAGTTCCCCGCAGTCAGTGCAGGCTGGGTGTTCACCGATGAACCCTGGCTCAAGCCGATTACCAGGATCGTTTCTTTCGGTAAGCTCCGTGTCACCTACGGTGTAGTCGGAAATGACAAGATAGGTGGGAAACGATTTATGTATCTGCCGGATCCTTACTATATCAATGATGCCTCACTGCTTAACCGTGGCGGCCGTGCATACGACTTCGGTATCAGCGGGGCTATCCAGAATGCCGCCCTTGAGGCTGCCCGTAATAACCCTGATGTGACTTGGGAAAAAGCACATAAACAGAACTATGGTATCGACCTGCGTTTCTTCAAAGACAGACTGGGAACGACCTTTGATTACTATGTAGAGCATCGTGATCATATCTTACTGTACGACCAGACTGCTCCGGACCTGATAGGATTTACTCTTCCTGCTGCCAATTTGGGTAAGGTGAAGAGTTGGGGATGGGAAGTTTCCCTCTCCTGGGATGACCGCATTGGTAATGATATTAAATATAATCTCGGTCTTAACCTGTCTGATAATGAGAACAAGATTCTGGAAGAGAAGGAAGCTCCTCAGGATTATGCCTATCAGATGGCAAAAGGGCACCGTATCGGAGCACGTTCCCTGTATAAATTCTGGCGCTTCTATTATAAAGGATGTGAAGCAGATTATCAGAAAGAATTCGGTGAACCTTTCCCGACACAGTTTATCTCCGATCTCAGGCCGGGCGATGCTGTCTATGTTGATCTGAACCATGATGGTAAGATTGATTCTGATGATGCCAGCCGTGGGCTGAGCAAGAATACCGATGACCCGCACTTCATTTTAGGTTTCAATACCGGTTTTACCTGGAAAGACCTGAGTGTTTCAGCGCGTTGGACCGGGGCCTTTGGTGTCTCCCGTATGTTGGGAGGAACCTTTATGCGTCCGTTCCATAGTAATGTAGACAATGATATGGGAGGTCTGCTACAATATATGTATGATAATACCTGGACAGAGGATCACACGGATGCGTTCTATCCACGTCCTACCGGTGACCGGGCTGCAGCACAGAACTATATTAATTCTACGCTCTATGAGGTGAATGCAAGTTATCTGCGCTTGAAATCCTTTATCATTTCTTATAATCTTCACTTCCCGTTCCTGCAGAAACTGAAGATCCAGAGATGTGCCGTTTCTTTCAGTGGTTATAACATGCTTACCTTTACCAGTTTCAAGTGGGGGGACCCGGAGTCTCAGGTAACTGATGCACCACAGTATCCATTAACCAAAACCTATTCTTTAGGTCTTCAGATTAATTTCTAATTCTAAATTCAAAACGTCCTATGAAATTAATAAATAAGGGTATATTTGCTGCAGTACTTGGGTGTGTCATCCTTTCTGCAGTCTCCTGTACCGATGAAATTAAATTCGGGAGCGCTTTCCTGGAAAAAGCTCCCAGTGGTGATGTCACAGAGGATACGGTCTTCAACAGCGCTGAATATACCAAACAGTTCCTGGCTGGGATCTATTCTCTGCAGTACTATGGGTTACCGTATAAACATTCCAATAGTTTTCCATATTCATACTCTACTTATGCTACGAAGTTTGATGACATGACAGACTGTTATCTGAGCAATTTCTCCAATGAGCCGGGTAGTATTGCATACTATACGGGGACATTGAATTCTAGTTATGGTGGGGATGGTCTGCTGTTTGATTATCGATGCAATAACACTTTTGAGGC